>JALZBN010000023.1 GCA_030947365.1 Actinomycetota bacterium | reverse complement strand
GTTTCGCGCTCCGTCCACGGTCGAAGTCGCGCTGCCGGGGGTCACCATTGCCGCCCTCGACACCTCGGTGCCGGGATCCGCGGCCGGCGCGCTCTCCGCCGACCAGCTGGAATGGCTCGACGAGCTGGCGGCGCGCAGTGAGACACCAGTGCTCGTGTTCGGACATCACCATTGCGACCTCGGCCCGCCGTCGGCCGGCATCGACCCATCTCATTCCGAGCGGCTCGTCGAGGTCGTATCGCGACGTCCGTCGATCGCCGGCTACTTCGCCGGGCACACCCATCGCAATCGCGTACAGCGATTCGAGGCAACGGGCGACGTCCCCTGGGCCGAGGTGTCTTCCACCAAAGACTTCCCCGGCGCGTGGGCGGAGTACCGGGTGTACGAGGGCGGCATCCTCCAGGTGCTCCACCGCATTTCCTCGCCTGACGCGTTGGCGTGGAGCGAGCGCACCCGGGCAATGTTCGGCGGGCTCTATCCCGCCTACTCCTTCGGCCAGCTCGACGAGCGATGCTTTCCGATCTGGCCCCGAACAGCAAAGGTCGCCGCAGCATGACAGACCATGGCCCCCTTGCCCTGGTGGGTGGATGCGAGTGGCGCGCCGGCTGCACCTTCGACGCCGCGCTTCTTAAAGAGAGCGGTTCCGACGAAGTGCTCGTGCTGCCGACCGCGGCTGCCTACGAACACGCCGAGCGCAAGGTGGCCGAGGCCGAAAGCCACTTCTCCGCGCTCGGTGCCACCGTGCAGGGCCTCATGGTCTTGCACCGTCACGAGGCCGAAGACGAGGCCAACGCCGAGATCGTGAGGCGGAGCAGGTTCATCTACCTCTCGGGCGGCTCGCCGATGCACCTTCGTTCGGTTTTGAAGGACTCCGCCTTGTGGGACGCACTGATCACCGCGTGGCACGGGGGCGCGGTATTGGCCGGCTCCGCCGCCGGCGCCATGGTGCTGTGCGACCCGATGGTCGACCCCCGGGGCGGCGCGTTCACGTTGGGCCTCGGCTTGTTGCCGAAGATGGCCCTCATTCCCCACCACGACACCTGGTCTACCGAGAAGGCCAAGCGCACGATCACGCTCGCGCCGGCGCGCCTTCCGATCGTTGCCCTCGACGAGCAGACCGCCCTCATCCGCCGGCCCGACACGTCATGGACGGTCGAGGGCGCGGGCAAGGCCGTCGTGTTCCTCGACGGCGAAGCGGCCGGCCTCGACGCCCTCCCCGGGTAGGCGGGCCGCTCAGCTCTCGGAGATCGTCACCGACTCGATGGTGACCTTCTCCTTCGGTGTGCCCGCGGGCGAGCCGACGGCCTCGATCGCGGCCACGACGTCGAGGCCGGCGACGACCTTGCCGAAGAGCGAGTACTGGGGCGGCAGTCCCATGCCCGACGCGCCGCTCACGATGAAGAACTGGCTGCCGTTGGTATTGGGCCCGGCGTTGGCCATGGCCAGCGAGCCCATCTCGTAGCGACCGGGCTTGGGTAACTCGTCCTCGAACTTGTAACCGGGCCCACCGCGTCCGGTGCCGTCAGGATCTCCACCCTGGAGCATGAACCCGGGAATGACCCGGTGAAATCCCACGCCGTCGTAGTAGTGGTAGCGGGCGAGGACGACGAAGTTGTTCACCGTCTTCGGCGCGCCGGCAGGGTCGAGAGCGATCGTCATCGTGCCCTTTGACGTCACCATCGTGGCCGTGTAGCTCTTGGCTGGGTCGATGCACATCGGGGGCGGGCTCTTGAAGCGCTGCTGCTTCGGGCTCGACCCGTCGGCCTCGGGGCATTCGGTCGTCATCGGGCTAGGACTCCTTTATCGTCACGGATTCGATGGTCACGGGCTCACGGGGCGTGTTCGGCGCGTCGGGTGTGCCGAGGGCATCGATCTGGCTCACGACGTCGAGACCCTGGGTCACCTGGCCGAACAGCGAGTACTTCGGTGGCAGGGCCACCCCCTGCGGCCCGCTGATCACGAAGAACTGGCTGCCGTTGGTGTCGGGCCCGGAGTTGGCCATGGCGAGCGAGCCGACCTTGTACTCGCCGGCTTGGGGCAGCTCGTCTCTGAACTTGTAGCCCGGGTCGCCCGAACCATTGCCGGCCGGGTCTCCGCCCTGGAGCACGAAGCCGGGGACCACGCGGTGAAACGTGAGGCAGTCGAAGAACTGGTTTCGGGCGAGGAAGACGAAGTTGTTGACGGTGTTCGGCGCCTTTTTGGGGTCGAGCGTGGCGACCATGGTGCCCTTGTTGGTCTTGATCTCGGCGGTGTAGGTCTTGGCCACGTCGATGCTCATCGGCGGCGGCGCGGGGTAGCTGCGCTGCGGCGGTTTGGCCTGGGGGCAGGGGCCCGTCGCCGTCACCGCCTTCGTAGTGCTACTTCCGCCGCCACTGACGACAGCGGCGACGCCGAGCACGAGCAGGATGATGAGGAACGTGGCCACGGCAATGGCGCGCCGGCGCGTCGAGCGTCTTCGCGATGCGAGCACGGCCGCCTGCCGGGCGCGAGAGCTGCGCTGTCGTTGACGCTTGGGGGCAGGCATTGACCGACCAAGCTATATCCCGCCCGCCCTGGCGTGAGGTCGCTGATACCTTCACTTCCACCTTGAGTCTCGTAGTCCAAAAGTTCGGTGGCACGTCCGTCGACGGACCCGACCGGATGCGCGCCGTTGCCGACCACGTCGTAAAGACGCGCGCCGAAGGCCACGACGTCGTCGTCGTCGTGAGCGCGATGGGCAAGACGACCGACGAGCTGCTGAAGCTGGCGCGCGACGTGTCGCCGTCGCCGAATGGGCGCGAGCTCGACATGCTCCAGACCGCAGGTGAGCGCATCTCCATGGCGTTGTTGTGTATGGCCATCTGGGACAAGGGCATGGCGTCGACCTCGTTCACCGGCAGTCAGGCCGGCATCGTCACCGACGCGTTCCACGGCCGGGCCAAGATCCTCGAGATCCGCGCCGACCGCATCCGCGACGCGCTGACCGCCGGTCACATCGTTGTAGTAGCCGGATTTCAGGGCGTCTCCCAGTCTTCCAATGAGGTGACCACCCTGGGCCGCGGCGGCTCCGACACGACTGCCGTCGCGCTGGCCGCCGCCCTCGAGGCTGACGTCTGTGAGATCTACACGGATGTTTCGGGCATCTTCAGCGCCGACCCGAGGGTCGTGCCCGATGCCCGGCTGTTGCCATCGGTCACCTATGAGGAGATGCTCGAGATGGCAGCGACCGGGGGACGGGTGCTGGCTCTGCGGTCGGTTGAGTTCGCCCGCAACCATGGAGTTCCTGTGCACGTGCGCTCGAGTTTCACCTGGGAGCCCGGCACCTGGGTCAAGGACGACATCGACAGGGCAACGACAGAGGAGGCACCGGTGGAGCAGGCAATCATCTCAGCGGTTACGCACGACGTGTCCGAGGCCAAGGTCACGATCGAGAGCGTGCCCGACCGCCCGGGCATCGCGGCGCGCCTGTTCCGGGCGCTCGCCGACCATGGCGTCAACGTCGACATGATCGTGCAGAACGTGTCGGTCAACGGCGCGACCGACATCTCCTTCACCATGCCCATGGCCGACCTTCACGCCGGCCTGCGGGTCACGGAGGGATTGTCGAGCGAGATCGGCGCGGGCAAGGTCAGCCACGACTCCGAGATCGGCAGGGTCAGCCTCGTCGGCGCGGGTATGAAGACACACCCTGGCGTCGCTGCTGCCATGTTCGAGGCCTTGGCGAACGAGAAGGTGAACATCGAGATGATCTCCACGTCTTCCATTCGCATCAGCTGTGTCGTTCACGCCGCCGACGTCGAACGCGCCGTGCGGGTGCTGCACTCGACCTTCGAACTCGATAGTGAGCCCGCCGTAGGATGACGGTCGCTGGATGACGGTACGGTGGTCGTCGTGAAAGTCGGGATTGTCGGCGCGACAGGGTTGGTCGGCAACGTCATGCGGGGTGTCCTTGCCGAGCGCCAGTTCCCCGTCTCGGAGCTCCGCCTGTTCGCGTCGGCGCGCTCCGCTGGGCGCCGCATCAACTGGGCTGGCACCGAGATCGTCGTGGAAGACGCCGCCGAGGCGGACTACCGCGGCCTCGACATCGTGCTCTTCTCCGCTGGCGCGACGGTGTCGCGGGCGTTGGCGCCCCGAGTGGCCGACGCCGGCGCGCTGGTCGTCGACAACTCCTCCGCCTGGCGGATGGATCCCGACGTACCGCTCGTCGTGCCCGAGGTGAACGCCGGCGCGCTCGCGTCGATCCCGAAGGGCATCGTGGCCAACCCCAACTGCACGACGATGGTCGTCATGCCCGTGCTCAAGCCGCTGCATGACGAGGCCGGTCTCCGGCGCGTCGTGGCCAGCACCTATCAGGCCGTGTCGGGTGCCGGGCGCAAGGGCATCGACGAGCTCCACGAGCAAGTCATGAAGGTCGGTGACCGCTCCGCCGATCTGGCCACCTCGGGTTCGAGCCTCGACTTTCCCCCGTCCGACGCCTTCCCCGGACCCATCGCCTTCAACGTGTTGCCGTTGGCCGGATCGCTTGTCGACGACGAGACCAACGAGGAGCACAAGTTCCGCGACGAGAGCCGCAAGATTCTCGGTCTTCCACAATTGGCCGTGATGTGCACCTGTGTGCGCGTGCCCGTGTACACCGGCCATTCCCTCTCGCTCAATGTCGATTTCGAGCGCCCGATCACCGCAGTCCGAGCGGCGGCGCTCCTGTCAGACGCGCCGGGGGTAGAGCTGGCCGACATCCCCACGCCGCTGTTGGCCGCGGGCGTCGACCCGTCGCTCGTCGGTCGCATCCGCCAAGACGCCGACTCCGACCGCGCCTTGGCGCTGTTCGTGACTGGCGACAACCTGCGCAAAGGAGCAGCTCTGAACGCGGTGCAGATCGCCGAAGTACTGGCCGAAAAGGCCGGCGCAGCATGAGCAAGCAGCAACGCATCGTGTCCGTCGGGGTGCTCGTCGTGCTCGTGCTTGCCGTCGGCTGGACCCTGCTGCCCTTCAGGTTCGCCGACGCAGTCGATTGCGGCCCGCCCCTGCTCGGCGCCAAACCCGGCCATTTCGACGACAAGGGCGCGGGGCTCATCAACCCCAAGCGTGACTGCCACAACACGGCCAAGAGCCGGCTCACCTTCTCGGCTGTCGCTTCGCTGATTGCCGTCGTGGTGGGTGTGACCACGATCGCGCTACAACCGGTCAGTCGTTTCTGCATCGCCGGTAACCATGAGGAGTGCCCGGAGTGGTGGCCGGCGGCACTGGGCCCGTTCGGCGAGACGCTGTCGTGCCAGTGCAATTGCCATACCGGCTCGCTCTAAACTCCGGCTCGCTCTAACTCCGGCTCGATGTGACGGTGCTCAGCTAGACCCGTCCGCAGCGGGGTGCCGTGGTCCACGGTTGGTACCCCCGCTCCGACTGGAGCTGTAACGCCATGGCGTCTTGGAGTGCCGGCGGCGCGTCGCCCGCAGTGCCGGTCTGGCCCAAGCTGTGCCACGTGTCATCGGTGAACTGATAGGCGCCGCCGCCCGGCGACGAGTAGTTGTTTCCCGATTCGAGTTGGCGGATGCAGTCCCAGATGTCACCGGGAGGTCCCGCGGCCGGCGCGGGAGCTCCGGCCTTCGGCGTAACGGTGGCCACGACGAGCCTCCTCGCCTCGGCGTCACGGCGCGCCTGCTCGGCAGCGACGAGGCTGGCCAGCTCTCCCTTGACGCGCCGGAGGTTGGCGTCTTGGGAGGCGAAGGCCTGATCCAGTACCAGCTTGTCGGCGCGCAGGGCGTCGGCCTGTGACCTGGCCTTGGCCTCCGCTGCTTCGAGCTCCAACCGCCTGGCATCGAGGTCTTCCCGTGTCGCCTTGAGGTCGTCGACGATGCCGCGCTCTAAGCCGTTGACGATCTCGAGGTAGAACCGCCGCGCCACCACATCGTCACCCCCGTGGCTGCGCCAGAGGTTCGAAAGCGTGAACAACGAACCGCCAAGCGCATAGGCGTCCTGAGAATGACGGACCAGGCGCTGCCGGGTCTCGGCCTGGACGCGGGTGGCCTCGTCGAACCGCGCCCGGGCCTGGGACAGCGCCACTTGGTGGGTTTCCAGTTCGGCTTGGGCGCGCCGGTAGCGGATGTCGAGGTCACGAATCCGCTGTGCCTGGCTGTCGAGCTCAGACGCCAGCTGCGTGGCCTGGGCCTGCTTGTCGCTGACGGGGGACGCCGGAGCCGTGGTCGCCCCCGTGACGAGGAGAACCAAGGCTACGCCCAGGATGAGAATGGGCCGGTGTCGGAGTCTTGCAGTCAATCGGGTCTTACAGTCACTCGGGGTCGTGCCACCGAGGCTGCGGGAAACGCTAGTGATGCCGGCTTCTTCGAGGCAAGCTGCCCCGGCCTGAGATCGTGGCGCTACCCGTCGTGGAGCACCGACAGGACATTCCCCGCAGGGTCGCGGAACCAGGCGATCTGGGGACCGTTGCCGCGCATGATGCCCTTGGAGTCGGTCTTCAACTCGCCCTCGTCGTAGATCTCGAAATCCACCCCTCGCTCGGCGAGCTCGTCGACGGCCGTGTCGATGTCGTCGACCCGGAAGTTGAGAACCGTGAAGGTCGCCGGCGCGTGATCAGGCTTTGGGTAGATCATGACCTTGCCGCCACCGGCGACGCTGAGCTCGAGCAAACCCTTCATGTCGGGATCCTCGGAGATGTCCATCCCCAAGGTCTCGCCGTAGAACTGCTTGGCCGCGCCGGGGTCGTCGACGGAAAAACTGCTGAACGCTTCGTTGTCTTTGAGCATGGGTTCCTCCTCAGTCGATCGGCCCAGCGTAGGGCCGATGAGTTCGGCGCTCCGACGGCGTCAGAGAGCCTGAATGTCCCTAAACTGTGCGACGGTGTCAACCAGTCCCGATACGACGACGATCGAGCTCGAGCTCGAGGCTCACCGTCGTGGCCTCACCGGCTACTGCTACCGCATGCTCGGCTCCGGCTTCGAGGCCGAAGACGCGGTGCAGGAGACCATGGTCCGCGCCTGGCGGGGCATCGATTCCTTCGAGGGCCGCTCGGCGCTGCGGTCGTGGCTCTACCGCATCGCCACCAACGTGTGCCTCGACATGCTGCAGGGCCCGCAGCGGCGCGCCCGCCCGATGGACCTCGGTCCGTCGTCGTCGGCCGACTCCGTCCTCGCCCCGGGCCTGCCCGAGAACACGTGGATCTCGCCCATGCAGGACTCCCGGGTGCTGCCGACCAACGGTGACCCCGCCGAGCTCGCGACACAACGGGAGACGGTTCGCCTCGCCTTCATCGCCGCCCTCCAGCACCTGCCGCCTCGCCAGCGCGCCGTTCTGATTCTTCGTGAGGTGCTGCGCTGGCAGGCGACTGAGGTCGCCGAGTTGCTCGATACCAGCGTCGCCTCGGTCAACAGTGCCCTGCAGCGGGCCCGGGCCACGCTCGCAGCGGCCGATCTCGACGCGGGAACCACCGAGATCGACGCCGAGCAGCAGGAGATCCTGGCGCGCTACGTCGACGCCTTCGAGCGTTACGACATCAACTCGCTCGTGGCCCTCATCCACGAGGACGCCACCTTCTCGATGCCGCCGTTCGCGCTGTGGCTGCGAGGCACCGACGACATCGCCAAGTGGTACCTCGGCCAAGGCATCGGTTGTCGAGGGTCACGGCTGCTCGCCACTTCGGCCAACGGGTGCGCCGCCTTCGGCGCGTACAAGCCGAGCGGACCCGGCGCGTGGGAGCCGTTCGCGCTGCAGGTCATCGAGGTCTCAGGCGACCGGATTACCGGGCTCCACCACTTCCTCGACCCCCAGCTGTTCGCCGCGTTCGGCCTTCCCCCTCGCCTCGAGCAGTAGCTCTCCGAGCCCGACGAAGTCGAGCAACTCGCACAGCTCCTGCGACGCGTGTTGCAGGTGGACCGACAACCCGAGTCGGCTCGCCGCCAGCTGTAGGCGCGCCAGCGTTTCCACCATCGCCAGATCTGGGCGGCCGTCGATGGCAACCATGACGGTCTCCGAGTCGTCGCCACCTTCCACGCAAGACAAGACGTCGACGGCGCGCCGAACTCATCGCCGAATGACGCTGGTTCAGAGCGCGCCGAGAACGTCTTTGAGGGGCGCGTGGTCAGAAGGGTCGGCTTCGAGGTGCTCATACCGCACCACGCCCGGCGCGCCGATGACGAACGTGGCGCCCAGCTGGGTGATGCGCTTGCCCGTCTTGTGGAGCCGGTGACCCTCCTTCCAGGCGCGCCGGCTTCCGGCCCACACTCCAGGTCCGGCGATCGTGAACAGACTGCCCTTGCGCACCGACGCGGCGCGCGCCGCCAACGCCGACTCGTCGAGCAACACCAGGAATGGCACGTCCTCCTCGGTGATGAACGCCTGGGCGTATCGGGCATCGCCCGTGCCGATGGCCACCACGTCCGCGCCGCGCGCCGTGATATCGGGGTAGGCACGGCGCAACTGCGCCGCGTGCTCTCGGCAGTGCAGTCAGCCGAAGTGGCGGAGGAAGACCAAGACGATCGTGCGATCGGCCCATAGGCCACCGAGTTCGTGAGGCTCGCCTGCCGCGTCGGGCAATGTGAGAGCTCCGAGCGACGCGATGTCCATTGACGACACGCTATGCGGCAACGGCGCTCCCACCAGCGCGGGTGTACCCGCGCCGTAACCTTGGCGCTGTGGCGGACTGGCCTGCGATCGCATCGATGGCAACAGCGGGGGGCACCCTGGTGCTCGCGGTCGCCACGTTTTCCTCGGTTCGCTCGTCGAACCGCTCCGCCCGCCTTGCCGAGCAGGCGTTGCAAGTCGGACTACGGCCGGTCCTGTTCGCCTCCCGGCCCGATGACCTCGACCAGCGGATCATGTGGGGGGACAGCCACTGGGCCACGCTCCGCGGAGGTCGTGCGGTCCTGGAGGAGTCCGACGGCGCGGTCTACATGGCCATGTCGCTGCGCAATGTCGGCTCAGGCCTCGCCGTGCTCCGGGGCTGGCGCGCCGAGCCCAGACTTGACCAGTTCAGCCCAACCGCGGCAGTCGAGGAGCGCCGAGCGGGAATGACCCACCCCGATCCCGACGAGTTCCGCCTTCAGGGCCGCGACCTCTACGTCCCCCCGGGTGACGTGAGCTTCTGGCAGGCTGCTATTCGGGCTCCCGACGACCCATCTCGCGCCGAGCTCACCGACGCGGCACAACAATCGCAGCCGATACTCGTCGACCTCTTGTATGGCGACCACGAGGGCGGTCAGCGCACCATCAGTCGTTTCTCGGTGATTCGTTCTTCCGAGGACGAGACCGAGTGGCTCTGCTCCGTCGTTCGCCACTGGAATCTCGACCGTCAGGATCCCCGATGAGAATGGGAGACGTCACAGGTGTTACGCGGCGCGCCGAGGACGCCTACGCCGCCACCATCCGTGGCCTGGAAGCTCTGGCCGACGCACCGTGCGGCCACCCGAACCACACCTGAACCCGCGCTTGACGTTCTTGTTTCGGATACCTAGAATACCGAGGTATGAAGAGCGATGGAGCCAGGGGTCATCTCGACTTGGTGTTGCTCGGCCTGCTGGCGGCGGAGCCCTTGCACGGATACTCCATCATCGCCGCGCTGAAGGAACGAACCGACGGGGTGCTCGACCTTCCGGAGGGGTCGGTGTACCCAGCGCTTCACCGCCTTGAGGACCGGGGTCTTATCGCCAGCGAGTGGCGGCCGGTCAGCGGGCGGCGCCGGCGCGAGTACCGACTCACTGACGATGGGTCAGGGGCACTGGCAGCGGAGCGGAACGACTGGAAACGGTTGGCGGGTGCCATCAACGCGGTCATCGGGAACGCTCCACCCCGGGTCGGGTCGCGGCTGACCGAGAGCCCGGCATGACAAAGAGTCCGGCATGACAAAGAGCCCGGCATGACAGAGAGTCCGATCGAGCGCTATCTCGACGACCTCTTTGTCGAGCTACGCCGCACCTCACCGCGCGACGCCCGGTCGTTGCTCAGTGAAACGGAGAGCCACTTGCGCGACGCGGCCGAGGAAGCCGAGCGCAACGGCATCGACCCAATCGACGCCGAGAACGACGCTATCCGGCGATTCGGCCACGCCCGGCAGATAGCAGCCGGCGACCGCAACCGCGGGCGGATCGATGTTGTGCGCGCCCTGGTCGTTTCCGCGTGGTCGCTCGGCGCTCTCGGTGCGATTGCCGTCGGCGCGAGCGGAGTCGTCGCCGGGGTTATGCGCCTGGCGGGCGCCAGCAATGAGTTCATGGCCGGCGGCCGGTCGACCGCAAAGCTCAGCCCGTCGGATTGCGCTCGCTGGCTCAGCGGTTATCCGCACGCCCAGTCGTGCCGTCAGGCCGCACTTGACGACTGGGCGTGGGAAACGGTCGGGTACCGCATTGCGTTCGGCGTGCTCGGCCTGCTCGCCCTCGGGTTGTTCGTGTTCGCTCGCCGC
>JALZBN010000160.1 GCA_030947365.1 Actinomycetota bacterium | reverse complement strand
CTCAACACCGGGAGCCGCGACCATGCCTCCTTCGACAGCGGCACCGCCGACCCCACCTCGGCGTACGCAGCCCGCTCGGCGTAGAACGGAACCGTAGCGACGGCATGGCCGAGGAGGCGGCCCAGGCACTCCAGTTGCAAGGCCTCGACCTGCTCGGCGGGCCACCGCTCGCTCTGTTCCAGCTGGTACTGAAGGGCGAGGAGCAGGGCGCCGGCAGGCTCGGGCAACGCTGGCCAAGTGATGGCCGACACGGCTGATCTCAGACGTGGCGGACCCGAGATCTGTACGGCACGGCCCAGCGCGGGCCCGGGCCGTCCACGGTGTTGGGACTTGCGGGACATGGGCGGCACATTACCGGTCACGCCCGGCGCGGACCTCGACCGGCATAGATTGACACGGTGATGGCGCAAAGGGTGGCCGAGCACGTAATGCGCCCGACGCGCTTTGGTTCGAAGGTTCTTTTCCGCGTCGATCTCCACGGGGTGTCGAGGTTCGGCCCCGGCGACACTCGGACCCTCATCAGGTGGGAGTGGATCGAAAGCATCGAAGTGTCCGACGGGGTCACGGTGCGCTCCCCGAGTGAGGAGGTCGTCCTTCCGCCCGGCGCATTCGGGGTGGACTGCGCGGCCCTCGCCGAGCACCTGCAGAGTGCCCGGTCGATCCAGGAGCGCGCCGAGATCATCAACCAGCTGGCCGGAGGCTGAGCTCTGTCGCCGAACCGGCAGCTCTGTCAGGGGATCGCGTTCCTCGGGATAGTGCTCGCGCTTGTCGTCATGTTCCTCCCGGTCGAAGCCGGATTCGCTGACGATCCGCTCCTACGGCTGCAAGGTTTCGGGCGTCAGGCCGGCCCTGCGCCGACCACCGCCGATTGTGGATCGGCGCTATCGAACCTCGGGACACCGTTAGGCGGCGGGACGCTCTATGAGGTCGCCCGTGACCGGGCCTGCCACGAAGCCTCGAAGCGTCGGGCCGCGATCGCCTTCGCCGCGGGGACAGTGCTGGTGGTGCTCGGCCTTGCTGGTGTTGTACGGGCCGAACAGCCGGCGGTTACTCGGCGGTTCATGCCGGTGGAAGTAAGCCCACCGCGTCGCGGGCACGGGAAAGGGTGAGTGACGCGACGCCGCGGGCCTTGTCGGCTCCGAGGGCGAGGATGGCTTCGACGGCGTCGGGGTCGGCGGCCAACTCCTGGTAGCGCTCGCGTATCGGCCGCAGCAGCTCGATCACGGCCTGGGCGGTGTCCTCCTTGAGCGGCCCGTACTGGCTGTAGCCGTCGACGAGATCCTCGGGCTTGGCCCCGGTGGCGGCAGCCAGGATCTGGAGCAGATTTGAGACGCCGGGCTTGTGCACCGGGTCGAACCGCACGGACGCGCCGGCGTCGGTGACGGCGCGCCGGAATTTACGCTCGATCACTTCGGGCTCGTCGAGAAGGAGGATCGTGCCCCGGGGCGAATCGGCCGTCTTCGACATCTTGTCTTCGGGATTCTGGAGATCCATGACCCGGGCACCGACTTCGGGCACGGGGGCCTCGGGAACGACGAAGGTTTCGCCGTACCGGTGGTTGAAGCGCTGAGCCACGTCTCGGCACAGCTCGAGGTGCTGGCGTTGGTCGTCGCCGACCGGCACGAGGTCGGCGTCGTAGAGGAGGATGTCGGCCGCTTGCAGCACGGGATAGGTGAACAGCGCCACCCGCGCCGATTCCTCACCGCCTTTGGCCTTGTCCTTGAACTGGGTCATGCGCCGCAACTCGCCCATGCTCGCGACGCACTCGAGTAACCACGACAGACCAGTGTGCTCTGGCACATGGCTCTGGACGAACAGGGTGCAGAGGTCGGGGTTGAGCCCCGCGGCCACGAGCACGAGCGCCGTCTCGAGCGTGCGGGATCGCAACTCGCCCGGGTCTCGCGGCACCGTGATGGCATGAAGGTCGACGATGCAGAAGTAGGCGTCGTGCTCGTGCTGGTCGGCGACCCACCGGCGGACGGCTCCCAGGTAGTTGCCGAGATGCAGGTCGCCTGTCGGCTGGATTCCGGAGAGGACGCGGGGCACGACCCTGATCGTAAAGGCTCTGAAGGTATGCGCCAGTCGGCATTTCCCCGCCGGTAGTCTCGAACCGTGCCATACGAAGTCCAGACGCCGGTCTTCGAGGGCCCTTTCGACCTGCTGCTGCACCTGATCACTCGCGACGAGGTCGATCTTTGGGAGGTCTCCCTCTCGGGCATCGTCGACGCCTACGTGACTGAGGTCGAGCGGATGGGAGCGGTCGATCTCGATGCCGCCACCGAGTTCCTCCTGATCGCAGCGATCCTCGTCGAGCTCAAGGCCCAGCGCTTGCTGCCCGGCCGCGACGACATCGACATCGACGAGGAGCTGGCGCTCTACGAGGAGCGCGACCTGCTGCTGTCGAAGCTGCTCGAGTGCAAGACCTTCCGCGACGCCGGCGACGCGTTGGCGCGTATGGCGTTGGCCGCGTCCCGGTCTGTCCCACGCACCGCCGGCCTGGAGCCACGGTTTCTCACCCTCATGCCCGATCTCCTTGCCGGCGTTTCGGCCGCCGACGTCCACGCCGCCTTCGTCCGGGTCTCGACACCGAAGCCCGTGCCCACCGTCGATCTCCACCATGTGGCACCGATCCGGGTGAGTGTGGGAGAGGTCGTAGAGGAGCTGGCGGCATGGTTGCCCGCTCGTGGTTTCATCACGTTCAGAACGCTCACCGAAGGCCTCACCAGTCGTATCGACGTGGTCGTGCACTTTCTTGCCCTCCTGGAGCTCTACAAGAACGGGTTGGTCGACCTTGGCCAGGGCCAGAACTTCGGCGAGCTGGAAATCAGCTGGATAGCCGACGGCGCGGCCGTCGGGGCGGGTGCCTGAGTGGCGAGCGAGGCCCAGCGCGCCATCGAAGCCATTCTCATGGTGGCTGACGAACCGGTCGAGCCCCAGCTCCTCGCTCAGTTGCTCGAGTTGAGCCCGGCGCGCATCGACGAGCTCTGCGAGGAGCTGGCCGCCACCTATGTCGCCGACGACCGGGGCTTTGTCCTCGTCCGAGTGGCCGGTGGCTACCGCTTCCAGAGCCACCCCGATCTCGCTCCCTATGTCGAGCGTTTCGTCCTTGAAGGGCAGTCGGCCCGGCTGTCGGCGGCGGCCCTCGAGACGCTGGCGATCGTGGCCTACAAGCAGCCGGTGTCGAGGGCGCAGATGGCCGCCATCCGCGGCGTCAACGTCGACGCCGTCGCCCGCACCCTCCAACAGCGGGGCTACATCGAGGAGGTGGCGCGAGACCCGGGGCCTGGTCAGGCCGTGCTCTACGGCACCACCCGGCTCTTCCTCGAGCGCCTCGGCCTCGACTCCCTCGCCGAGTTGCCGGCGCTTGCCGATTTCGTGCCAGGGCCCGAAGTCGTCGAGACCCTCGAACGAGGTCTCGGTGTCGACTCGCCCGCCGCCGTCGACGGGAGTGACTGAGCGCGCCCGGGAGGGCGTCCGCCTCCAGAAGGTGTTGGCCGCGGCTGGCTTCGGGAGTCGCCGGATCTGCGAAGACCTCATTGCCGACGGCCGGGTGACTGTCGACGGCGAGGTGGCGGTGCTCGGCCGGCGAGTCGATGTCGAGACCGACCACGTCGCGGTCGACCACGTTCCCGTGTCGGTGCGCCCGGGGCTCGTCTATTACCTACTAAATAAGCCGGTTGGTGTGGTGGCCACGGCGAGCGATCCCCAGGGTCGCCCGACTGTTGTCGAGCTCGTCCCGGATGAGCCACGCGTCTTTTCAGTCGGGCGTCTCGATGCCGACACCGAGGGCCTTCTCCTCCTGACGAACGACGGCGATCTCGCCCATCGCCTGGCTCACCCGTCGTTCGGAATCGAGAAGGAGTACCTGGCCGAGGTCGAGGGCAACCTGACCCCGGGCGAGGTGCGCCGCCTCCGCGAAGGCGTCGCGCTCGACGATGGCATGACCGCGCCGGCCAAGGTCTCGTTGGTGGCGCCCCGCGGACTGCGCCTGGCGATCCACGAGGGCCGCAACCGGCAGGTGCGAAGGATGTGTGCGGCCGTGGGCCACCCGGTCGTGCGCCTCGTACGCACCCGGATTGGCCCGTTGGCCGACC
>JALZBN010000022.1 GCA_030947365.1 Actinomycetota bacterium | reverse complement strand
ATCCGGCGCGCCGCGGCCGACTGCGACCTCACCGCGGTAAGCATCTTCGTGAACCCACTCCAGTTCGGCTCCGCCGACGACCTGGCGAACTATCCCCGTGACGTCGAGGGCGACCGGCGCGCTGCCCAGGAGGCGGGTGCCAATCTCGTATTCGCGCCGGCAGTTGAGGAGATGTACCCCGGCGGCGGAGGTGCCTCGACGTCGGTGCATGTCGACGGTCTCGCGGATGTCTTGGAGGGGGCCAGCCGCCCTGGACATTTCGACGGGGTCGCCACCGTCGTGGCCAAGCTGTTCAACCTGGCTGGTCCGTGCCGGGCGTACTTCGGCGACAAGGACTACCAACAGTTGCTCGTCGTCCGCCGCCTGACAGCCGACCTGTCCTTCCCCGTCGAGGTCATCGGGTGCCCGACGATCCGCGAGCCCGATGGCTTGGCCTGTTCGAGCCGCAATACGCGTCTCGGCGAGGCCGACCGGCGCGCCGCGCCGGTTCTGTTTCGGGCGCTGTCGAGCGGCGCAGAGAAGGTCGCGCTGGGCGAGCGACGGGCCGACATCGTGCGCACGACGATCGAGGGGGTCATGGCCGCCGAGTCACGCGCCAAGCTCGACTACGCCGAGGTGGTCGACGCAGCCACGCTGGAGCCGCTACAGACACTCGCCGGCGAGGCCCGGCTATTGATCGCAGCTCGTTTTGGTGACGTCCGGTTGATCGACAATATGGAGGTGAGCGCCTGATGCGCCGACGGATGTTGAAGAGCAAGATCCATCGCGCCGTCGTGACGTCGACCGACGTCGACTACGAGGGTTCGGTGTCGATCGACAGCCAGCTGATGGCGCGCGCCGACATTCGGGAATGGGAGCAGGTGGCTGTCCTCGACATCGACAACGGGGCGCGCTTCGAGACGTACGCCATCCTCGGCGATCCCGGCCAAGTGCAACTCAACGGGGCCGCGGCGCGCCTGGTCGACACCGGCGACCGGGTGATCCTGGTCACCTACGCCGACTACGAGGAGTCCGAGCTGGCTGCCCACGCGCCGACGGTCGTAAAGGTCGACGCCGACAATCGCCCGCTCGAACCAGTCGCCGCCAAGTAGCGTCCGCCAACATGGCCGAGCTTGACCTCCTCGTGCTGGGGAGCGGCGTGGCCGGACTCTCCGCTGCGGTCAAAGCGTCGGTTCTCGGGCTGCGCGTCGGCGTCCTCACCAAAGGCGAGCTGTCCCAGGCGACCACCCGCTGGGCCCAGGGTGGCGTGGCCGCGGTGCTCTTCGACGACCCCGACTCGACCGACCTTCACCTGGCCGACACCTTGGCGGCCGGCGCAGGACTCTGCGATGTCGACGCGGTGCGGGTGCTTGTGGAGGAAGGCCCGGCGCGCGTAAACGATCTCATCGCACTGGGGGCGGTGTTCGATCGTGATCCGGGCGGGGCCCTCGCTTTGGCGAGGGAAGGCGGGCACTCCTTTGCCCGCGTCGTCCATGCTGGCGGCGCGGCTACGGGAGCCGAGATCGAACGGGCGTTGGTGGCCGCGGTCCACTCGACGGCGGCTTCGCTCATGGAGCGGTGGTTCGCCGTCGACGTAATCGTCGAGAACGGATCCTGCCGTGGTGTGGTCGCCCTCGATCCGGTAGGCGCCCGACACGAGATCCGGGCGACTCACACGCTGATGGCCAGTGGCGGCGCTGGGCAGCTCTATGCCGTCACCACGAATCCCCCGGAGGCGACCGGCGACGGAATGGCAATGGCAGTACGCGCCGGAGTTCCCGTGGCCGACCTCGAGTTTGTGCAGTTTCACCCCACGGCGCTGCACCATCCGTCGGTGCCGCGGCCGCTGCTGTCCGAGGCGCTGCGGGGCCACGGCGCGCTCATCCGCGACGTCAACGGTCAACAGTTCGTCGACGAGCTCGCGCCGCGCGACGTCGTCGCGCGCGCTATGGCCGGACGGATGCTCGACAAGGGGGTCGACCACCTTTGGCTCGACACAACTCCCATCGAGGGATTCGAGGTTCGGTTCCCGACCATCGCGGCCGCCCTTCGCCGCGCCGGCCTCGACCCGGCAACCGAGTGGCTGCCGATCGCCCCCGCGGCCCACTACATGATCGGCGGAGTAGTCACCGACCTCGACGGCGCCACCGCCCTGCCCGGGCTGTGGGCCGCGGGCGAGGTCGCCGCCACCGGCGTGCACGGGGCCAACCGGCTGGGCTCCAACTCGCTCCTCGAAGGGATGGTCTTCGCGGCACGGGTAGTGGAGGCGGTCGCCGGCGGCAAGGACAGTCCCGACGCGACCGGGCTGATGCGCTCGGTGCACACCAGCCGGAGCACCTCGCGCGAGTACCCCCCCATGGGAGCAATTCCGCGAAGTGAGCCCGGGGTTGGGGGTGAGCCGCGAAAGGCGCGGGAAGGGTTGCAACAGGAGATGAGCGCCCACGCTGGCCTCCTGCGCGATGCCAACTCACTCGCCCAAGCTCAGGCTGCCGCCGACTCGGTTCCCGAAGCCCCGGCGACCGACGCTGTCGGCGGTTGGGAACTCTCGAACCTCGGTGCGGTGGCGCGCGCGCTCACCGCCGCGGCCACACTGCGGGAGGAGACACGCGGCGCGCACAACCGCCGTGATTTCCCTGAGCGGTCAGAAGCGCTCGAGCGCCACATCGTGATCGCGTGAACTCGGCCCACCCACCGATCGATGCCGTCCGGGAGGTGATTTCCCGAGCCCTGGCGGAGGATCTAGGCCCGCTCGGCGACATCACCGCCAACCTCCTGGGGCACGACGTCCGGGCCTCGGCCGACATCGTTGTGCGCGCCGACGGTGTCCTTGCGGGCCGGCTAGCGGCCACGGAGGCCTTCGCCCAGGTCGACCCCTCGGTCGCAGTGTTCTGGTCGGTCGACGATGGCGACGACATCGGCCCCGGCAATGCCATCGCCCACGTGGCCGGACCGCTGATCCCGATCCTCACGGCCGAGCGCACGGCCCTCAACCTCCTCGGACACCTCTCGGGCGTGGCCACGCTGACGCGCCGCTATGTCGATGTCGTTGCCGGCACTCGAGCCCGCATCCGCGACACACGAAAGACAGCGCCTGGCCTGCGGGCCCTCGAAAAGGCCGCCGTACGCGCCGGCGGTGGCGTCAACCACCGGGGTTCTCTTTCCGACGGCATCCTTCTGAAAGACAACCACCTGGCGGGCATTTCGATCGCGGAGGCGGTCGACGAGGCGCGCCGGCGGTGGCCCGGCCGCATCATCGAGGTCGAGTGTGACGATCGCGACCAGGTAACCCAAGCGCTCGGGGCCGGGGCGGACATGGTGCTGCTCGACAACATGTCGCCGGCGGAGGTGGCCGAGTGTGTCGGTGAGGTCGCCGGAGGTTGCATGGTCGAGGTGTCGGGCGGGGTCACGCTCGACAACGCGGCCGACCACGCGGCCGCAGGAGCCGACCTCATCTCCGTCGGGGCCATTACCCACTCCGCGCCGGTTCTCGACATCGCCCTCGACATCCAGCCCGCCATCTGACGTGCTCCTCGCCATCGACGCCGGCAACACGCAAACGGTCCTGGGGCTGTATCCCGGCGCGGATCCGGAATCCGAGCTCATCGACCATTGGCGCATCGCCACCAACGACGAGCGCAGCTCCGACGAGCACGCCCTACTCGTCGGGCAGTTCCTGGCCCAGCACGGGGCGGGGTTCTCCGACATCTCCGGCGTCGTCGTCTCATCGACAGTGCCGCGGCTTACCGCCGTCCTCCGGGAGATGGCCGAGCGTTACTTCTCCGTGCCACCAGTGGTGCTCGAACCGGGCACGAAGAGCGGCATGCCGATTCTCTACGACAATCCCCGCGAGGTCGGAGCCGACCGCATCGCCAACGCCATCGCCGCGTACGACCTCTATGGCGGTCCCTGCATCGTCGTCGATTTCGGCACCGCCACTACTGTCGACGCCACGTCGGAGAAGGGTGAGTACCTCGGGGGTGCCATCATGCCCGGCATCGAGATCAGCCTTGACGCCCTCTTCGAGCGCGCCGCCGCCCTCCCCCGGGTCGACTTGAGCAGTCCGAAGCGCGTCATCGGGAAGAGCACGGTCACGTCGGTGCAGTCGGGAGTCCTTTACGGGTTCGTCGACGCCGTCGACGGCCTCTGCCGGCGTTTCCAAGAAGAGCTCGGGGAGTGCATGGTGATCTCGACGGGTGGTCTCGGCGACGTCGTGTCCCCCCACTCGGCGGCCATCCAACACCACGAGCCGTGGCTCACGTTGCACGGCCTCCGGCTGATCTATGAGCGGAACGCGCCGTGAGCTCGGACAGACGCGAGATCCCCTATCGGTTCGAGCGCACGGCGGAGGCAGCCGCTCTGCAGGATCGCTACCGAGACCTTCCTCCGGGGTCGCAGACGGGCGACAGAGTCTCGGTTGCCGGACGGCTCCTGCTGCGGCGCGTGCAGGGAAAGGTGGCGTTCGGCACACTGGTTGACTCGTCGGGTCGCATCCAGCTGTTCGCCCGCGCCGAGACCACGCCCCGGTTCGACGAGTTCTGCCAACTGAACCTCGGTGACTGGCTCGGTGTGAGCGGCGAGGTGATGACCACTCGGCGGGGCGAGCTGTCGGTTGTCGTGGAGGAATGGGTGCTCCTCGCCGAGGCGCGCCGGCAGTTTCCCGACAAGTGGCATGGGCTCGCCGACGTCGACACCCGCTACCGGCAGCGCTACGTCGATTTGTGGGTTACCGAAGAGGCCCGGCGCGCCGCCCTCGACCGAAGCCGACTCGTCAGCCTCACCCGCAGGTGGTTCGAGGATCGCGGCTTCGTGGAAGTGGAGACGCCCGTGCTCCAGCAGCTGCACGCCGGGGCGAAGCCCTTCACGACTCATCACAACGCCCTCGACATCGACCTTTTCCTCCGCATCGCCCCTGAGCTTCACCTGAAGCGCCTGGTCGTGGGCGGGTTCGAGAAGGTCTTCGAGATTGCCCGGGTCTTCCGCAACGAAGGCATCTCTCCGCGCCATGGCCCGGAGTTCACGATGCTGGAGGCCTACCAGGCCTACGCGGACTACACCGACCTGATGGTCGTCATCGAAGAGCTCGTGGCCTACCTCGCGAGCGAGCTGAGAGGTTCCACCCGGGTCGACTACGACGGGCGAGAGGTCGACCTCGCCCCGCCATGGCGGCGGGCAACGATGCAAGAGCTGATCAACGAGTACACCGGGCACCGTCTCAGCGTCGGCATGGACGCAAGCGAGCTGCGCAAGATCGCCGAGACGCTCGACGTCGCCGTCGAGGCGTCGTGGGGTCCGGGCAAGCTCATCCTCGAGATCTACGAGAAGACAGCCGAGCCCAACCTCTGGGGACCGGTGTTCGTCATCGACTACCCGCTCGAGGTTTCCCCCCTTGCGCGTGCCCACCGATCGGAGCCCGGGCTCGTCGAACGCTTCGAGGCGGTCGTGGCCGGCCGAGAGCTGGCCAATGCCTTCAGCGAGTTGGTCGATCCCGACGACCAGCGGGCCCGGTTCGAGGCCCAGGCCGCAGAGCGGGCGGCGGGCGACGACGAGGCCATGGCCTTCGACAGTGACTACGTCAGGGCGCTCGAATACGGGCTGCCCCCGACCGCGGGCCTCGGCATCGGCATCGACCGGCTGGCGATGCTGCTCACCGGCGCGACCAACATCCGAGACGTCATCCTCTTCCCGACGATGCGCCCCGAATCGCCAGGGCCCGAGCGGCCCCCTCAGCGGGGACACGTCTAGCCCAGTGGCCCGACGAATGCGACGCCAGCCGCCGGTCCCCAGGGCGATCCTCACCGAATGGTGGTGGCCGCCCTCGCCCACCGTCTACCGCACCGTGCCGATGGGCTACAGCAGCTTCGAGAACCTTCTGGTGCCCGAGGTCGATCCGGCGCCTGGCTCCGACTACCTCTGGGCTCACGGCTTCAAGCTGGTCGAGGGTGGGGCCGGCCACGTCGGTTTCCAGACCACCGGCGGTGACAAGCGCGCCGTCTTCCTCATCGACGGCGGAACGGCCGCGGCAGGCAACGGGAATGGAAATGGGAGCAGCGTGTCGTTTCCGTGGATTGCGGGGCGCGAGTACGCGCTCCGGGTGTGGACCAATGAACCCGGCTGGTGGTCGGCGCTCGTTCAGGATCAAAGCGACGGGCGCGAAGTCGAGATCGGACGGATTCTTGTGCCGCAGCATTGGCGCAAGCTGACGAGCTGGTCGGTGATGTCGACGGAGTATCTGGGCGCGCCGCTCATCAGTTGCGATGGCTTGCCCCGTTCAAGCGTCCTATTCGGTGAGCCGACTGCGAACGAGGGGCGGGTCACGCCAGAACGGTCCAGTCATCGTCTCGGCGAGGGCACCTGCGACACGTCGTGGGTCGAGCCTGTTGGGGAGGGCGTGCGCCACAAGATGGGCTCGGGCTGACCCGGCCCGCCCCTAAACGGGGATGCTCTCCTCGAGGTGGTTCGGCAGCGAGCGGAGGGCATCGAGGACAGCTGAGTCGCCGAACGCATCGAGGTTGCCAAAGGCATCGAGCGTGCTTGCTGCATCCGAGGCGTAGCGACGGGCCACGGCGCGCGCCGAGCCGACCGCGCCGTTTGATCGGATGAGGGTCCGGGCCTTGTCGACGGTCGGGCGGTCGAGCGGCCCGGTGAGCAGTGCCCGCAGTTCGTCGGCTTCTGCCGATTCCAGTGCTCGGATGACGGGAAGCGTGTAGACGCCCTCCATCAGGTCGTTCCCGGCGGGCTTGCCGAGCTCCTCGTCGGTGGCGACGACGTCGAGGATGTCGTCGACGATCTGAAAGACCATGCCGAGGTCTTGGCCGTACAAGGTGAACGCCTCCACGTGGGGTCGCTCGATGCCGGCGGTTATGGCGCCGATGCGGCACGCCGTCGCCATCAGCGCGGCCGTCTTCCCGGCGATCGAGGCGAGGTAGGCCTCCTCGCTGCGCCCCACGTCGAACGTCTGAGAGAGCTCGCGCACCTGCCCCTCGCACAGGCGGCCGATCGTGGTGGCCAGGAGACCCGCGACCTCGGTGCCGAGCGACGCTGCGATCTCCGACGCCCGGGCCAGAAGAAAGTCGCCGGCCAGGATCGCCACCAGGTTGCCCCAACGTGAGTTGACGCTCTCGACGTTGCGGCGCGTCTTGGCCTCGTCCATCACGTCGTCGTGGTAGAGCGAGCCCATGTGCACCAGCTCGACCGCGCAGGCGCCCATGACCACATCTTCTGACGCGGGCTCGCCGCTCAGTTCGCCCACGCAAAGGGCGAGCGCCGGGCGCAGGCGCTTGCCACCGGCCGGAACGAGGTGGCTGGCAACCTCGGTGAGGATCGGGTCACCGGTCTGGACAGTGTCCAACAAGGCCGCTTCTACACGGGCCAGGTCGTCCTCGAGATGGGGCAACGCGAGCAGCGGCGCCAGGCTGGCCACAACAAGAAGCTACGCCACCCACCCCTAATAGCTGGAATCGGGATGGATACTGCGTACCTGCGTGTTACAGGTACCTACTGCGCCGGTAGACTGACGGCTACGGACCCGCCGTCAACAGGAGGGGAGGGTTCCTTTGTTCGAACGATTTACAGACCGAGCCCGAAGGGTCGTCGTGTTGGCCCAGGAAGAGGCGCGACTCCTCAACCATAACTACATCGGCACCGAGCACATCCTGCTGGGGTTGATCCACGAGGGAGAGGGCGTCGCGGCCCAGGCCCTCGAACAACTCGGAATCTCACTCGAAGCGGTGCGAACCCAGGTCGAGGAAATCATCGGCCAGGGCGGCTCGTCGCCCAGCGGGCACATCCCGTTCACGCCCAGGGCCAAGAAGGTTCTCGAGCTGTCGCTGCGCGAGGCGCTGCAGCTGGGCCACAACTACATCGGCACCGAGCACATCCTCCTGGGCTTGATCCGTGAGGGCGAGGGCGTCGCCGCCCAGGTGCTTGTGAAGCTCGGCGCGGATCTGAGCCGGGTGCGTCAGCAGGTCATCCAGCTTCTGTCGGGCTACGCCGGCAAGGAGGGCGCCGCGAGTGGCGGTCCCAGCGGCGAATCCGCGCCCACCGGCTCGCTCGTCCTCGACCAGTTCGGCCGCAACCTCACCCAGCTGGCCCGGGAGAAGAAGCTCGACCCGGTCATTGGGCGCGAGCGCGAGATGGAACGGGTCATGCAGGTCTTGTCCCGCCGCACCAAGAACAATCCCGTCCTCATCGGCGAGCCGGGCGTCGGCAAGACGGCCATCGTCGAGGGCTTCTCCCAGAAGATCGTGGCCGACGACGTCCCCGAGACGCTCAAGGGCAAGCAGCTCTACACCCTCGACCTCGGCGCGCTCGTCGCCGGCTCCCGCTACCGCGGTGACTTCGAGGAGCGCCTCAAGAAGGTGCTCAAGGAGATCCGCACCCGGGGCGACATCATCCTGTTCATCGATGAGTTGCACACATTGGTTGGTGCCGGCGCGGCTGAAGGCGCCATCGACGCGGCTTCGATCCTCAAGCCCATGCTGGCCCGGGGCGAGCTGCAGACGATCGGCGCGACCACGCTCGACGAGTACCGCAAGCACCTCGAGAAGGACGCTGCTCTTGAGCGGCGCTTCCAGCCCATCAAGGTGGAGGAGCCGTCGGTTGCTCACACCATCGAGATCTTGCGCGGCATCCGCGACCGCTACGAGGCCCACCACCGGGTCACGATCACCGACCAGGCCGTCGTCGCCGCCGCCAACCTCTCCGACCGCTATATCTCCGACCGCCACCTGCCCGACAAGGCCATCGACCTCATCGACGAGGCCGGCAGCCGCATGGTGATGCGGCGCATGAAGACCCCGTCCGACTACAAGGAGCTCGAGGCCGAGATCACTCGCGTCCGGCGCGAGAAGGACAACGCCATTGAGAACCAGAAGTTCGAGCAGGCTGCCAAGCTGCGCGACCAGGAGAAGTCGCTGCTCGACACCCGCGCCACCAAGGAGACCGAGTGGCGCGCCGAGGGCATCGACCTGTTCGACGAGGTCGACGAGGAGGCCATCGCCGAGGTGCTGGCGCTGTGGACCGGCATCCCCGTCTACAAGCTCACCGAGGAAGAGACGGCCAAGCTCCTGCGCATGGAAGACGAGCTGCACAAGCGGGTCGTCGGCCAAGAAGACGCCATCAAGGCCGTCTCCCAGGCCATCCGCCGCACGCGCGCCGGCCTCAAAGACCCCAAGCGCCCCAGCGGCTCGTTCATTTTCCTGGGCCCCTCCGGCGTCGGCAAGACCGAGCTGGCCAAGACCCTGGCCGAGTTCCTCTTCGGCGACGAGAGCCACCTGATCCAGCTCGACATGAGCGAGTACATGGAGAAGCACACCGTGTCCCGCCTGGTCGGCTCGCCTCCCGGCTACGTCGGCTACGAGGAGGGCGGCCAGCTCACCGAGGCCGTCCGGCGCAAGCCGTTCTCGGTCGTGCTGTTCGACGAGGTCGAGAAGGCCCACCCCGACGTGTTCAACGCCCTGCTCCAAATCCTGGAGGACGGCCGCCTCACCGACGCCCAGGGCCGCACCGTCGACTTCAAGAACACCGTGCTGATCATGACGTCGAACCTCGGCACGGCTGATCTCCGGAAGGCCGCGGTCGGGTTCCAGAAGTCGAGCCACGCCGTCACCTACGAGAAGATGAAGGAGCGCGTGCAGGAAGCCCTCAAGGCCCACTTCCGGCCCGAGTTCCTCAACCGGGTCGACGACACCATCGTCTTCCACGAGCTCACCCGCGAAGAGGTCACCGAGATCGTCGACCTGATGATCAAGCGCCTCCAGGGCCAGCTGCTCAGCCAGGGCCTGGCGTTGGAGCTCACCCAGGAAGCCAAGAACCTCTTGGCCGACAAGGGCTACGACCCCACGCTGGGGGCCCGTCCTCTGCGGCGCGCCATCCAGCGCATGATCGAAGACGCCCTCTCCGAACGGATCCTCTGGAAGGAGTTCCGTGCCGGCGAGACGATCATCGCCGACGCCGCCGATGGCGAGATCGTCTTCCGGTCAGTCGAGGGTGTCGAGCCCCCTCCGGTCGAGCTGGCCGAAACCGGTCCTGCCTCCGAGTAATCCCCAAACACGAACTGGTGACACTTCGCGGCCCTATAGGGCGCGAAGCGTCACCAGTTCGTTTGCCCTCATCCTGGTTCTGCTCGTCGCGACCGCGTGCCAGGTCACGGTCGGAGCCGAGGTCGACGCAAAGGCCGACGGCACCGGCGTCGTGCGCGCCGCTGTCGCACTCGACGCCCAGGCCGCCCAAGGCGCGCCGGACCTGGGCGCCCAACTTCGAGTAGACGACCTGCGCCAGGCGGGCTGGACCGTACGTGGACCGACGAAGGAGAGCGACGGGCTGACGTGGGTACGGGCATCCAAGCCCTTCTCCACCCCGGCTCGAGCCACCGCCATCTTGGGTGAGCTCACGGGACCCCAAGGACCGTTCCGCACTCTTACCCTCACCCAGAGCCGATCGCTGCTCAAGAGCCGGACC
>JALZBN010000159.1 GCA_030947365.1 Actinomycetota bacterium | reverse complement strand
TACCAGCTAGCACCGAGCAAGACGCACTCGAGGTGCGACAATGAACAACACAGCTCCAGAAAGGGCTTCGCTATGAGATTTGTCGACGAGTATCGCGATCCCGCCGCTGCCCGGGCCGCGGTGGAGCAGATCGAGGCGCTGGCCAACGGCCTGGGTCGCACCAGCAGCAATCGTCTGAAGTTCATGGAGGTCTGCGGTGGCCATACCCACACCATCTACAAGCACGGGATCGAGAACGTGCTGCCCGAGAGCATCGAGCTCGTGCACGGCCCGGGCTGTCCGGTGTGCGTCATCCCGATGGGACGCGTCGACGACGCCATCGCGGTAGCGGAAACGCCAGGTGTGATCTTCACATCCTTCGGCGACATGATGCGCGTGCCGGGGGGCGACGGGAATTTGCTCGAGGCCAAGGCCCGCGGCGCCGACGTCCGCATGGTTTACTCGCCGCTCGACGCGCTCAAGATTGCGGAGGCCAATCCCGATCGCCAAGTCGTCTTCTTTGCCGTCGGGTTCGAAACCACCGCGCCCTCCACTGCGGTGACCCTGATGAAGGCCCGAGAGCGAGGCGTCCACAACTTCTCCGTCTTCTGCAACCACGTCACGATCGTGCCGCCGCTCAAGGCGATCCTCGAGTCCCCCGACCTGCGCCTCGACGGATTCCTCGGCCCAGGGCATGTGTCGACAGTCATCGGCAACCGCCCATACCGGTTCGTGCCCGGCGTCTACCACAAGCCCCTTGTTACGGCCGGTTTCGAGCCCCTCGACATCCTCCAGTCAATCGTGATGCTGCTACGTCAACTACGCGACGGCCGCTGCGAGGTTGAGAACCAGTACACCCGCGCCGTCAATGACGAAGGCAACCCGCGGGCCCTGGAGATCCTCGCCGAGGTCTTCGAGCTGCGGCCCTACTTCGAGTGGCGCGGCCTTGGCTTCATCTCGCAGTCCGCGCTGAAGCTCAACGACGACTACTCGGACTGGGACGCGGAGCTGCGCTTCGACGTTCCCGGCGTGCGGGTGGCCGACCCCAAGGCGTGCCAGTGCGGTGAGGTTCTGAAGGGTGTCATCAAGCCCTGGGAGTGCAAGGTCTTCGGTACCGCCTGCACCCCGGAGACCCCGATCGGCACTTGCATGGTCTCCTCCGAGGGTGCCTGCGCGGCCTATTACAACTACGGCCGCTTCACGAGGGCACAGACGATTCCGGTCAAGTCGGCATGAGTGACGACGGTGATTTCTCACGCGAAGACGTCGTCTTGGAGCGCATCGAAGCGTTTCGCCGGCGGCGCCCGAAACTTAAGGACGAGTTCATCAACTCGGCCCACGGTGCAGGAGGGAAAGCCTCCGCCGCGCTCATCGACGCTGTTTTCGTAGAGGCCTTTCGCAACGAGACCTTGGAAGCGATGTCCGACGGAGCCGTACTCGAGCTCCCTTCGGGAGACCGCATCGCTTTCAGCACAGACTCCTTCGTCGTCAGCCCGCGCCGCTTCCCGGGGGGCTCCATCGGTGACCTTGCCGTCAACGGCACGGTGAACGACCTCTCCATGATGGGCGCGTCGCCGTCGTGGATCTCGGCCGCCTTTGTCATCGAGGACGGCTTCTCGATCGAGGAGTTGCGTGAAATCGTCGCCGACATGGCCGCGGCCGCCGCCAAGGCCGGCGTGCAGATCGTCACCGGAGACACCAAGGTGGTCAACAAGGGCGCCGCCGACGGCGTCTACATCAACACGGCCGGGGTCGGCGTCGTGCCCGCCGGCGTCAATCTGACCGCCAAGTCGGTGCAGCCGGGCGACAAGGTGCTCGTGTCGGGGTACATCGGCGACCACGGGGTAGCGGTGATGATCGCCAGAGGCGACCTTGGCCTTGGAAGTGACATTCCTTCTGACAGTGCGCCGCTCAACGAGCTCGTCGAAAAGCTTCTGGCCGCGGCGCCGAACACTCGCTTCTTGCGAGATCCGACGCGCGGCGGCGTCGCCACCGTGTGCAACGAGTTGGCTCGCGACGCCGAGGTTGCGGTCGTGCTGCAGGAGTCTGCGCTGCCGATCCGGGGCGTCGTCAACGGGGCCTGCGAGATCCTGGGGATCGACCCGCTCTATGTCGCCAACGAGGGCAAGCTGCTCGCGGTCGTCCCCGCCGACGAGGTCGACGCTGCCCTAGCAGCTATGCGTGCCCATCCGACCGGCGAAGCTGCGGCTGTCATCGGCGAGATCCGCGACGACCCGCCCGGCATCGTCGTGCTCAACACCGGTTTCGGAGGGAACCGGATTGTCGACATGCTCGTCGGCGACCCCCTCCCCCGCATCTGCTGACACGCGAACAGCGCCGGCTGCGCATCACGGGCACCGTGCAAGGTGTCGGATTCCGCCCGTTCGTCTACCGGCTCGCAGTCGAGCTCGGAATCTCCGGACACGTGGCCAACGACAGCAGGGGCGTGGTGATCGATGCGGCCGGGCCGGTCGCCGCTCTCGACGAGTTGGAGCGTCGGCTGGTCCAGGACGCGCCGCCCTTGGCGCACATTGACGGTTTCCATTCGGCAGTGGTCGATCCCGTCTCCGCTGACGACGGCTTCCGCATAGTCGACAGCCGCGCCGAAGGCGCGCCGGCGGTCGCCGTCTCTGTCGATGTGGCGACGTGCGTGGACTGCCTGGCGGAGCTGCACGACCCGCAGGACCGGCGCTTCGAGTACCCGTTCATCAACTGCACCAACTGCGGTCCGCGCTACACCATCATCCGCTCGATTCCCTATGACCGAGCCTCGACCACCATGGCGTCGTTCCCGATGTGCAGGGACTGCCGGCGCGAGTACGAAGATCCCACCAACCGGCGCTTCCATGCCGAGCCCAATGCGTGCCCGGTGTGCGGGCCTCACGTGCGACTCGTCGAACCCGGCGGCGCGATGCTCGACGAGCACTCCGGCGCGCTCGACCTGGCCGCGGGCATGGTCCTCGACGGACGGATCCTCGCCATCAAGGGACTCGGTGGCTTCCATCTTGCCGCCGACGCGACCAATGAGACTGCGGTTGGCGACATCCGCCGACGCAAGGCGCGCGACGACAAGCCGTTTGCCGTCATGGTGCCGACAGTCGAGGCCGCGTACGCCTTGTGTGACCTGGCACCGGCGACCGCGCAAGCTCTCGACTCGCCCCGGCGCCCAATCGTCCTTGCCCCCAAGCGTGACGGCGCGCCTATTAGCGACAAGATCGCGCCAGGCCTTCCCGAGCTCGGGCTCATGCTGCCGTACACGCCGTTGCACGACCTGCTGCTCAGCCGGGTGGGTCGGCCCCTGGTCATGACGAGCGGCAACCTCAGCGACGAGCCCATCGCCCACGCCGACAGCGACGCCCTGGCGCGCCTCGGGCCCATGGTCGATGCCATCCTCCTCCACGACCGGTCCATCGAGATCCGCTGCGACGACTCCGTCGTCCGCTCCCTCCCGGGCCGAACTGGCGTCCAGATGGTTCGGCGATCACGTGGGTACGCGCCGGAGCCCATCCACCTCGCCCATCCCGCACGACGGCAGATTCTGGCTGTCGGCGCCGAGCTCAAGAACACCATCACGGTGGCGAAGGGTGACAACGTCATCACCAGTCACCACATCGGCGATCTCGAACACCTGGCGGCCTACCGGTCCTTCTTGCAAGCGATCGACCATCTCTGCCACCTGACCGGGGTCACTCCCGAGGTCGTGGCCCACGATCTTCACCCCGAGTACTTGTCGACCAAGTTCGCCGAAGAACTCGACGTGCCCGGCCTGGCCATCCAGCACCACCACGCCCATATCGCGTCGTGCCTGGTCGACCATGGTCACGAAGGCCCGGTGCTCGGAATCGCCTTCGACGGCCTCGGCATGGGTGCCGACGGCACACTGTGGGGCGGCGAGTTCCTAGTGGCTGACCTCACTGGCTACCGGCGCGTCGGGCATCTCCGTCAGGTACCACTGCCCGGTGGCAATCAAGCGATCCGCGAGCCGTGGCGCATGGCGCTGTCGTGGGCTTTCGCGGCTGCTGGTGCCGGCGCGGCCTCCGAGGTCGGCAAGGAATCAGACGAACGTTGGCCAGCCATTCTGCAGATGGTCGAGCGCGCCGACACCATCCAGACCTCAAGCGCCGGTCGTCTCTTC
>JALZBN010000158.1 GCA_030947365.1 Actinomycetota bacterium | reverse complement strand
GAGCGAAGGGCGTAGGGGTTGGCCCGCACGGAGCCGGCTGCGGTGGCGACGAGGCACGAGCCGCGGTCCATCCGTATGACACGCCCGGGCGTCGAGCCGGGCGCGTCAAGCGCTGTATACGAAGCAGCGACTCGTTCGTCCCAGCCGAATGCTGAGAGGGGATCTGGCAGCTGGAGCCTCCTGGCCTTCAGCCCCAACTTTACGACCGCGAGTTCATCTGATCGTGACGTTGTGGGTCATGTCCCGTTCACCGATCCGCGACAAGATGCGATCTATGACTGTCGTCGGTGGCAGCATCGGCGGCCGGCTCCTCGACCATCGTGCGATCGACTGGCCGCGAGTCGTGCGGGTGCGCTTCTCGCTTCACCAGCGGCTCCGCTACGAGTACAACTCGCCGATCGCGAACCTGCGTCACCGGCTCATGGTGCTTCCACGCGCCGAGCATGGAGACCAGCACGTCGTCGCTTGTGGCATCGAGGTCACGGGGGCGGATGTGATCGTCCGCCAGGAAGAGGATGGATTCGGCAACGTCCAGTACGAGGTGCGGGCCGAGCGGGTGGAGGCAGCCCTCGAGTTCGAGGCTTGGGCGACGATCGAACGTCGCCCGCTCGACGGCCCCACCCGGCTGCCGGCCGCGGACCTCACCGACGCGCGGCTGTTGCGGCCAACGCCGCTTACCTGGCCCGACCGAGGCCTGCGCGCCGCCGCCGACCGGTTGACCGGTGGTGGAGTTGACCCCACCGACGGGCTCGGGCTGGCGAGGCGCATCAACACCTGGGTCCACTCGATCATGCGCTACCGCCACGACGTCACCAACGTGGACACCACCGCGGCGCGGGCGTTGGGGCTCGCCCAAGGTGTGTGCCAGGACTATGCCCACGTGATGCTCGCCCTCTGCCGCATCGCCGGACTGCCGGCGCGCTACGTGTCGGGCCACCTACTGGGTGAAGGTGGGAGCCACGCGTGGGTCGAAGTGATCGTGCCCGATGGCCCCGACGCGACGGCGGTTGCGTTTGACCCCACCCACGGCCGAGAGGTCGGCCCCAGCTATCTCACCGTTGCCGTAGGCCGTGACTACACCGACGTGCCGCCGACGTACGGCACGTTCCACGGCTCGAGCCCCGGGAGCCTGTCCACCGTCAAGCGCCTGGGGGTATCGGAGATCGAGCTACTACCTACTGGCGGGGAGGCCCGGGCATGAAGCCGAGCTGCTGCATCATCGAGAGCCGATCGATGACGCCCCAGTGCTCGGTGAGCTTGCCGTCGACCATGCGGCCGATGTGGATCTCTTCCCAGCTCGCCGACTTGCCCGATGGCGGCATGCCCATGAACTCGCCGCTCATGGTGCCGTGGGCCCGGATGTAGCCCGTGTGCATGTCGCCGTCTTGGAATTGCTGGAGGACGTCGAAGCGGAAGTCGGGAAAGCCCTGCCGCAGCGCAGTCACGAACATCTTGAAGCCGTCGCGGCCGGTGGGGACTCCCGGTGGTAGCTCCATGTGCTCGACGTAGTCGTCGGCCATGAGCTCGTCGATCAGGTCGAACTTTCCCTCGTTGAAGATCTCGAGAGGGATCCGGCGGTAGTTGGCAGCATCGTCGGTCATGGGCTCTCCTCGTTGTAGGCGCTAGACCTCGGCGACTCTAGGTCAGAGCGACGTAATGTCGAGCTGCGACACGTCATGGGATTCGACCTCGATCGCATCAACCTCATCCTGGTCGCCCGAGAGCTGAAGGTGGACATGTGATGGAATCTCGCCCGTGAACACCTCTGAACTGCTGCTCGAACTCTACGGCCGTGTGCCGCCCCTGGCGCGCCGCGCCGTCGAAGGCGTTGACCTCGACCGTCTGACCGAACGGCCCGGCGCGGGTACGAACACGATCGCGTGGCTGGTGTGGCACGCGGCGCGGGTTCAAGATCATCACGTCTCCGAGCTGCTCGACACCGACCAGCTGTGGGTCACGGGCGACTGGGCACCTCGATTCGGGCTCGACCCGGATCCCTCGAACACCGGCTACGGGCATTCCTCCGACGAGGTCGACGCCGTGCGCCCCGAACGACCCGAAGTGCTCCTCGAGTATCTCGACGCCGTCGACCAGCGCACCCGGCCGATGCTCAGTGGCGTCACCGCCGCCGACCTCGACAGCGTCGTCGACAAGCGGTGGGATCCTCCCGTCACGCTGGGCGTGCGGCTGGTCAGCATCGCCGACGACTGCCTCCAGCATGTGGGGCAAGCCGCGTACTTGCGGGGCCTGCTGGGCGCGTAAGGTCGGGCCGACGTGGTGGGTCACGGCGGCTCCTCGAACGAAGGCGACCCCTTCGAGAACCTCAAGCTGGATGAGGACTTCGTGCGCGCCGCGACGATCAAAGAGCCGGCGCGTCCATTCGACGGAGCGGCCGGCGCGGCCGACCAGATTCGCCTGGCGCGCCGGGCTCGGCGGCGGCGCCGAGCTAGTCGCCTGCTCCGGCGCGCCCTGGTCGTCGTGGTGATTGCCGGTGTCTTTGGCGGCGCGTGGATTGCGAACCGAAATCGGCGCGCCCCCACTGTCGCTCCACCGGTGGCGCACGCCGACGTCACCAACTCTGAGGTCAACCTGGCCGCGGGCTTGCCCCCGCCGTCTCCGGAAGAGCACCCTGCGCCGATCGGCCAGCCGCCGGCGCCCGGCTCTGACAACCGCTACAAGTTCGCCAAGACACAGCCGTCGGGCCCGGCGCCGGTCGCCTACGACCCTTGCCGGCCGGTCCACTACGTCGTGAACGCTCGGACGGCCCCCGCCGAAGGCGCTGGTCTGCTCCGCAGTGCCGTCGCCCGACTGAGCGAGACAACGGGGCTCGAGTTCATCGATGACGGCGCCACTGCGGAGGCTCCTTCCGATGGCCGCCCGCCCTTTCAGCCTGACCGTTACCCGGCGCGGTGGGCGCCGGTGCTGATTGCCTGGGCCGACGAGCACTCCGATCCCCGGCTCGTGGGCGACACCGCTGGATACGCCGGCAGCATTGCCATCAGCCGCCCGTCACCTGGTGAGGCCGTCTACGTCACCGGTCAGGTGGTGCTCGACGGCGCGCAGCTCGACGGCATCCTCGGCGCGCCGGGCGGGGTGAACGCCGCTCGGGCGGTCATCCTCCACGAACTGGGTCACCTCGTCGGTCTCGACCACGTCGACGACAGGTCGCAGATCATGAACCCGTTCGGGAGCGGCGCGGTCACCGACTACGCGGCTGGCGACCGTACGGGTTTGGCCCTATTGGGCACGGGTCACTGCTTCGCCGGCATTTGAAGGGGAGCGAAGACCGACCGACCGACCGAAGACCGATAGCGTCGTCGGGCGTGCCTACCGATTCAGCCAAGCGTCAGCCGCCCGCCTTCTTGATCTCCGCCGGTTTCGGCGTCGTTGGCCTTGTGCTTCTTCTCGTCGGCCTGGTGAGCGGCGCCGACGCGCCCTACATCAGCGGAGTGGCGGCGGGTGTCGTCTCTCTCGTCGCCGCGCTCGTCTGGCGCGAGGAGCTGATCGTGGCTTGGCACGCCAAGCAGAAGGGGCGCCAGACTCCCAACTGAGGTCACCGAGGAGACCCCCTTGGACGAACAGTCGTCGAGGCGTGTCCCGGCGCGTGTCGGGGTTCTTTCTTGATCGACCACCGTCACGGTGGTGGACCGAGAAATGAACGAAGCTCGTCGGCCCGGGGCACCCCAAGCGAGCGCCGGCCGGCGGGATGGCGAGTCCCGGCGGCTGCATACCCGATTGAATACCGGAGTGGTACGCTCACAGTGTGGCGACGGAGCAAATCGCTGTCCGGCTCCCCGAGGAACTCCTCGATCAACTCGATGACCTCGTCGCTATGGGGGTGTATGACAGTCGGGCTGCGGCAGTGCGTGCCGGGATCGAGGCGATCACGGAGTGGGAGCGCCGCCGGAAGACCGATCGAGCCGTCGTAGAGGGATACCGGCGCATTCCCGTCACTGCGGCCGAGAAGGACGCTGCAACCGCCTCGCTGCGCGAAGCCATCATCGAGGAGCCTTGGTGACCGAACCACGACGCGGCGAGGTCTGGTGGGGCGACTCCTGTGACGCGCACGGTCAGGAACATCCCAACTGAGCTGCCTCTCGGTCCCGATGACGGCATGCCTACCGACTGCGCGG
>JALZBN010000157.1 GCA_030947365.1 Actinomycetota bacterium | reverse complement strand
ACGTAGCCGTCAGCATCGAGTGCCCTTCTGACCGCGGAGCCGTCCATCGCCGCGAGCGCCGCCTTGACCTCGTTGACCTTCGGGCCGAGCCGCGGCCCCAGCGCCCGGAAGTTGGGGACGACTGTCCACGACTCAAGGTCGGAGAGGTTGTCGACGTCTTCGAGGCGCTTGACGTTCAGCTCATCCGCGACTTCGTCGCGCACCGCATCGCCGAGAGTGGTTCCGGGGTGCAGAAGGAGGGCGCGCCGGAGTGGCTGGCGCACCGGCATGCGGGCGTCGACGCGCGCCGATCGGCCGAGCGACACGAGCGCTCGCCCCCCAGACATCTCGGCAAGCAGGGTTTCGTCCGGATCAGCCGCGCCCGGCCAGTCCGTGAGGTGTACGGACGGTTCGCCGGTCAGCACGACGTACATCTCGTCAGCCAGAAAGGGGCAGAAAGGCGCGAGCAGTTGGGAGGTGACCACCAGGCAGCGGTGGAGAGTGGCGTGCGCGCTCACGTCGCTGTCGCCCCAGAACCGAGACCGCGACCTGCGGACGTACCAGTTCGAGAGGTCGTCGACGAATCCGGCGAGGGCCGCCGCGGCGCCGAGCGCGTCGAAACCGTCGAGGGCGGACGTCACGTCTACCACTGTCTTGTCGAGTCTCGTCAACGCCCATCGGTCGAGGACATGACGCGAAGTCAGCTGGGAATCCGATGGATCGGGGGCCCAGCCGTCGATGTCGGCGTAGGTCACGAAGAACGAAAAGACATTCCAGAGTGTGACGAGCGTTTTTCGGGCTGCCTCCCGGATGCCATCCTCGTACACCCGGCGACTCGTCCACGGTGAGCCGGCAGAGAGGAAGTACCAGCGGAGGGCGTCGGCCCCGAAGGTGTCGATGACGTCCCACGGGTCGATGACGTTGCCCTTGCTCTTCGACATCTTCTGACCGTCTTGGTCGACGATGTGGGCCAGGCACACCACGTTGCGATACGGCGTCTCGCCGAACACCAGGGCGTTCACCGACAGCAAGGAGTAGAACCAACCCCGGGTTTGGTCGATCGCCTCGCAGATGAAGTCGGCCGGAAACAATTCCGGCACCGCTTGTGCGTCCGACTCAAACGGGAAGTGGTGCTGAGCGGAGGGCATCGAGCCGGAGTCGAACCACGCATCGAGCACCGGCAAGAGCCGTCGGGCCGGTGCCCCGCACTCAGGCGTTGGGCAGGGAATCTCGATCTCGTCGACATGCGGCCGATGGAGGTCGAGCGCGGCGAGATCGCGCTCGGCCAGTCGGGACAGTTCCTGTACCGATCCGACACACGTGTCGTGACCCTCGCTGCAGCGCCAGATCGGCAACGGCGTACCCCAGTAGCGGTCCCTCGAGAGGGCCCAGTCGACATTGTTCTCCAGCCAGTCGCCGAACCGGCCGTGTTTAATGTGCTCGGGGTACCAGTTGACCTTCTCGTTCTCGCGGATCAGGTCGCCCTTGCGTTGCGACGTGCGCACGAACCACGACGTCTTCGCCCAGTAGATGAGCGGGGTACCGCAGCGCCAACAGTGGGGGTAGGAGTGCGTGTACGGCTCCTCCCGCAGGAGCAGACCGCGCCGGGCAAGGTCATCGATGACCTCCTTGTCGATGCTCTTGACCTGGCGGCCGGCCCACGGCGGAACTCTTTCGTCAAACGCACCTTGGGCATCGACGGGGTTGAGGACCGGCAGGTCATCGGCCTTCGCCGCCTCCATGTCGTCGGCACCGAACGCCGGCGCGAGATGGACGATGCCCGAACCATCGTCGGTGCTTACGAAGTCGGCAGTAACGACGCGTTCACCTCGCTCATCGATCGGCAGGAAATCGAAGGGCCGGCGGTAGTGGCGCCCGACCAGCTCGGAGCCGGGAAAGCGGTCGAGGGGAACAACGTCACCGGAGCTGTCTCCGAGCGCTGGGACCACTCGCTCGGCAGCCAGAATCAAGTCACGGCCCCCGCCGGCATCCGGGACACGTACGTACTCGATACCGGCGCCGACGGCGACGGCGACATTGGAGATGAGGGTCCACGGTGTGGTGGTCCACACAATGAGATCGGCGTCATCGTCGACAAGCGGGAACCGCACGTAGACCGAGGCGTCGGTGACGTCGCGGTACGCGCCGGGCTGACCGAGTTCATGTGAGGAAAGGGCTGTGCCGCAGCGGGGGCAGTACGGGCTTACTCGGTGCCCCTCGTAGAGGAGCCCACCATCGAAGAGCTGCTTGAGCAACCACCACACCGACTCGATGTAGTCGTTCGACAGTGTCCAGTAGGCGTCCTTGGTATCGATCCAGACGCCCGACCGCTCGGTGAGGGCGGTCCAGTCTTCGACGTACTGCTGAACGGACTCTCGGCAGTGCTGGTTGAACCGGCCGATGCCGTAGTCCTCAATCTGGTGTTTCTGGGTGAAGCCGAGCTCCTTCTCGATCTCGATCTCCACGGGCAGGCCGTGGCAGTCCCAGCCCCCCTTCCTGGGAACGTCGTGGCCACGCATGGTGCGGAACCGTGGGAAGAGATCTTTGAACACCCGGGCCCAAACGTGGTGAAGCCCAGGTCGGCCGTTGGCGGTCGGCGGACCCTCGTAGAAGACCCACGGTGGCTCGCCGGCATGGCGCGCCTGTACGGCAGCTGCGAGGTCATCGTCTTTCCACCGTGTCAGCACTCGACGTTCGAGTTCGACGAAGTCAACTTGGGGATCGATGGGGCCGAAGGTCACGGCCCTACAGTAAAGAACCTCGTCGCGCTGCGGTGAGAAGGTTTCCGCCGAGGAGGACGAACATGGACGTCGACGATCTCTACAGCAGGTCCGGCGACGATGCCGTTGTGCTGCAGGTCCACCTTCTACCGGGCGCCGGGCGGAGTGCAATCATCGGTCGCCATGGCGCCGCGTTGAAGCTGAAGGTCGCCGCCCCGCCGCAGGACGGGAGGGCCAACGAGGCTTGCGCTTCGCTGCTGGCTGACACCTTCGGTGTAGCGGAGGGCGGGGTCGAGCTGGTGGGCGGCGCGACGAGCCGGTCGAAGCGATTCAAACTGACGGGAATCGACTTGGACGACTTTGGCCGACGCCTTGAGCAGGTCGTCGAGGACTGGGCTGCGGGTCCGGGCCCCGACGGTAAAGTCGCCGGCCGTCACTGACCTCCCATTGCGGCATGTCCGCCTTGGACCGGTTGCCTGCTAAAATTCCCCGCTCCTGCCGGGAGGCTCTCGACCACCCTGCGCGCCGCCGTTCCCTCCAAATGGTCGAAGGCCGAGTCAAACGATGCGGATCACAACTATGCCAAAGTCCTCCAAAGCCGCACCGAAGTCGCCGGCCAAACCGACGTCTCGGGCGAAAGTGAAGCCCGGCGCCGCCGGCCGCGCAACTCCGACAACGTCCGGCAAAGCCGTCACGAAGGCGGTCGGGAAGAGCCCGGCGACCAAAAAGCCCAGTCGGCCGGCCGTAGCGAAGCGTCAGCCCGCCAAGGCCCCCATCTCCCGTACGCCGTCGAAGAAGGCTGCGGTCGCGAAGCGCGGCGACGGAGGTGGAGCCGATCGGTACTTAGAGGAGCAACGGGCGTTGCTCATCGACGAGCGGAATTCATCGGAACGCCAGGCAAGATCTCTGCGAGCTGAAGCAGAGCAACTGGCCGAAGAGATGGAGCCGGGCGACACCCAGTTCGACGAGGAGTCGGGGGAGGGCGGCACCCTCAATGTCGAGCGTGAGCGAGATCTCGCACTGAGTGCCCAGGCGTGGGCGGCGGTTGACGAAATCGACCGGGCCCTAGCCAAGATCGATTCCGGTACCTACGGCATCTGCGAGCAGTGCGGTCAACCGATTCCAAAGGCTCGCCTCAAGGCCGTGCCGTACGCAACGTTGTGCGTCGCCTGCAAGAGCGGCGGTCTGTCGCGGCGTTGACCCAGGGCCCGAGCGGCCCTCTAAGCGGGGACCAGGGCCCGAGCGGCCCTCTAAGCGGGGACCAGGGCCCGAGCCCGTCTACAGCACTTCGCCGGCCGGGTCGGAACACTGTGCTCTTGCTCGGCGTGGCGACGGTTGTCGTCGCCGCCGACCAGCTTTCGAAGCTGTGGGCGATACGAACTCTCGACGAAGGTCCGATCCACGTACTCGGATCGATGCGTTTGGCCCTCACCACCAATAGGGCGGGCGCGTTCGGGCTGGGGGGTAGTTATGTGC
>JALZBN010000156.1 GCA_030947365.1 Actinomycetota bacterium | reverse complement strand
CGGCGGCCGGGCGGTACCCGTCTGGTGCTACTTGTTGCGGCCGGGTGAAGACGCCAGGGTGCCCGCGCTCGACCTCTTGGCCGACCACGGCGTCGACGCGGTCATCACGACGGTGCTGGCCATGGGCTCGGCGAGTGACGACGACTGGGACGCGTCTGCCCTCGCCGCGCTCGACGTCCCCATCATCCAGGCCATCGCCGCCACGCAGCCCCGGGCGGCATGGGAGGAGAGCACCGCCGGCCTCACACCGATCGACGTGGCTATGAGTGTCGCCATCCCCGAGTTCGACGGGCGCATCGTGACCGTTCCCTTCTCGTTCAAGGAGATCGTCGACGACGGTGACCGGCTCGGCGCGCCGGTCAGTGCGTACCGCACCGTCACCGACCGGGTGGCCCGCGTCGCCGGGGTCGCCATCCGGCTCGCTGCCCTCCGCCACAAGACCAACTCGGCCAAGCGGGTTGCCATCGTGCTGTCGGCCTATCCCACCAAGCGCAGTCGCATCGGCAACGCCGTGGGTCTCGACACCCCCGCCTCGGTGATCGACCTGCTGCACTCGTTGCGCGCCGCCGGATACGCCGTCGCACGTATTCCCGACGATGGTGACGCCATGATGGCCGAGCTCGCCGATGCCCTCTCGTACGACAAAGAGTCGCTGAGCCCGGCGCAGTTGTCCGCGGCCGCAGGCCGACTGCCGGCGGACACGTACACCAGTTGGTTCGGAAGTCTTCCCGCGCCGACACAGGCCGAGATGACGGAGCATTGGTGTCCACCGCCGGGTCAGGTTCTTCGCGACGGTGATGACCTCGTCTTTCCCGGTCTCGACCTCGGCAACGTGGTTGTTGCCGTCCAGCCTCCCCGGGGATTCGGTGAGAACCCGGTCGCCATCTACCACTCGCCCGACCTACCGCCAACCCATCACTACCTCGCGTTCTACAGGTGGCTCGACGACACCTGGGGCGCCGACGCCGTGGTCCACGCCGGCAAGCACGGCACCCTCGAGTGGCTGCCCGGGAAGGGAGTCGGGTTGTCGTCCGGGTGCTATCCCGACGCCGCCCTCGGCGACCTCCCCCTTCTCTACCCGTTCGTGGTCAACGATCCCGGGGAGGGCACACAGGCGAAGCGGCGCGCCCACGCGGTCATTGTCGACCACTTGGTGCCGCCCATGACCCGCGCCGACACCTACGACGACTTGGCCCGCCTGGAGTCACTGCTCGACGAGTACGCACGAGTTGCGTCGCTCGACCCACCCAAGCTTCCGGCCATCCGGTCACAGGTGTGGGCCCTGCTCGTCGAAGCCCAGATCCACAAAGACCTCGGACTCGACGGCGCGCCCGAGGACGAGAGCTTCGATGATCTCGTTCTCCACGTCGACGGCTACCTCTGCGAGCTGAAGGACGCACAGATCCGTGGTGGCCTCCATGTGCTCGGTCGACCACCCGAAGGCGAGGCTGAGGTCGACCTGGTGCTGGCCATGACCCGTCTCCCGCAAGGCTCGGTGCCGGCGCTGCGTGAGGCCGCCACCGGACGCCACGACGTCGATGCTGCCGAGGAACGAGCCCGAGGTCTTGTTGCCCATTTGCAGGCCGACAACTGGGTCTACGACGGTGACGACCCGACCTTGTCCTGGGTGTGTCACCGGCTGGTGCCCGCGCTGCGGCGAACGAGCGACGAGGTGACCAACCTTCTCCGGGGGCTCGACGGTCGCCACGTGCCGGCTGGTCCCAGCGGGGCACCTACACGCGGGATGGCCCACGTGTTGCCCACCGGTCGCAACTTCTATTCCGTCGATCCCAAGGCGATCCCGTCCCGCCTGGCATGGGAGGTTGGCTGTCGACTGGCCGATGAGTTGGTCAGCCGCCACATCGCCGAGGAGGGCCGGCCGCCGGATTCGGTAGGTCTCGTTGTCTGGGGTACCGCCGCGATGCGGACCTCCGGTGACGACGTGGCCGAGGCCCTTGCCCTACTCGGGGTCCGACCCGTGTGGGCTTCTGAGTCGGCGCGCGTCACCGGCGTGGAACTGATCCCTCTCGAGGAGTTGGGACGGCCACGGGTCGACGTGACCCTGCGCATCTCGGGCTTCTTCCGCGATGCGTTCCCGCACGTCATCGGCCTGCTCGACGACGCCGTCCGCATGGCCGGGTTCATCGACGACCCCCGCATCTTCGGGGCCAAGCCCGGCGCGTACGGGTCGGGCATCCTGCCCCTCATCGAGTCACGCGAGTGGCAGAACGACGACGATCTCGCCGCCGTCTACCTGGCGTGGGGCGGCTGGTCCTACGGCCGGGCTCAGATGGGAGCGCCGGCGGCCGATGCCATGCGCCGACGCTTCGCCACGATCGAGGTTGCGGTGAAGAACCAGGACAATCGCGAGCACGACATCTTCGACTCCGACGACTACTTGCAGGATCACGGAGGAATGGTGGCCACCATCCGGTCCCTCACCGGCGCGCAGCCGAAGGCCTGGTTCGGCGACTCGGCCAATCCGGCTGCGCCGAAGGTGCGGTCGCTGGCCGAGGAAGCGGCGCGCGTCGTGCGCACCCGTGTGTTGAATCCGAAGTGGATCGGCGCCATGCAGCGGCACGGGTACAAGGGCGCGTTCGAGATGGCAGCCACCGTCGACTACCTCTTCGGTTACGACGCGACCGCTCAGGTCGTCGAGGACTGGATGTACGAGCGGGTCACCGCCGCGTACGTCGGCGACCCCGGGGTACGCAAGTTCCTGGAAGCGTCGAACCCCTGGGCGTTGCGGTCGATGGCCGAGCGCCTGCTCGAGGCCAACTCCCGGGGCATGTGGGACGCGTCGGCCGAGTCGCTCGCAACCCTGCAATCGGCACTCCTAGAGGCCGAAGGCTGGGAGGAGTCCCGATGAAGGACGCCTTTCCCTTTTCGGCGGTTGTCGGGCAGGACGAGGCCAAGCTTGCGCTGCTGCTTGCTGCCGCCGAACCAAGGATTTCTGGGGTGTTGCTACGGGGCGACAAGGGTGCGGGGAAGACCACGCTCGCGCGTGGCCTCGCTTCGCTCCTTGCCCCTGGCGCGCCGTTTGTCGAGCTTCCCCTTGGCGCGACCGAGGACCGGGTCGTCGGATCCATCGACCTCGCCGCTGCACTCACGGGGGAGGGGGTGCGGTTCTCCCCCGGAGTGCTCGCCGCCGCGCACGGGGGCGTGCTCTACGTCGACGAGGTCAACCTGTTGGCCGACCATCTCGTCGACGCGTTACTCGACGTCGCTGCCTCTGGCGTCAACCGGGTAGAGCGGGAGGGCATTTCTCATGTCCACCCGGCCCGGTTCGTGCTCGTCGGGTCCATGAACCCCGAGGAGGGAGACCTGCGGCCGCAACTACTCGACCGGTTCGGCCTCGCCGTCGACGTGAGCGCGAGCACCGATCCATCCGAGCGGGCTACCGCGGTTCGTAGGCGGCTTGGCTTCGATGCCGATGCCGTCGGCTTCGGCGTTGAGTGGGAGGCGGCGCAAGACTCGTTGCGGCAGCGAATAGCGGCCTGCGGGTCGCATTCTCTTTCTGAGGAGTTGGCCTTGAAGGTGAGCGCCCTTTGCGCGCGGGTCGGAGCCCAGAGCTTGCGCGCCGACCTCGTCATTTGCCGGGGGGCAGCGACACTCGCGGGCATCGAGGGACGCGCCGAGGCCACCATCGACGACGTTCGCCGGATCGCGCCGCTGGCGCTGGCCCATAGACGGCGGCGGAACCCGTTCGACGAGCCTGGCATCGCCCAGAGCGAAGTGGATGAAGCCCTCGGCGACGCGGGTGACGAACCCGAGCCGTCACCATCAGAAGGCAGCGGCACCGGCAACGAACGTGTCGCGTCGCCGGACGCGCCGGGCAGGGTGGTCCCGCTCCAGGCCACTCGCTCACTCGCCGGCGCGCCCGGTCGGCGGTCGACAGTCGAAGGGGCGCGGGGCCACACCGTGGGCGACCGGTCGCCGTCGGGCCCGATCGAGTCGGTGGCCGTCGTGCCCACGCTGCGCGCCGCCGCGGCGCGCCAGGTGGTCGAGCCTCCGGGAGGGGAAACGGACGGTTTCGTGCAACGAGGCGACCTGCGTGAAGCGGTGCGCGAACGGCGCGCCGGCAACCTCATCATCCTCGCGGTCGACGCGTCGGGATCGATGGGTAGCGATCGGCGGATGGAAGCTGCGAAGGGCGCCGTCGTCAGCTTGCTGTTGGACGCCTAT
>JALZBN010000155.1 GCA_030947365.1 Actinomycetota bacterium | reverse complement strand
GCTGGAGCCAGGTCCCGATCATTGTCCTCTCGGCGCGCGACGCGGAGAGCGACAAGGTCAAGGCGCTCGACGCCGGCGCGGATGACTATGTGACCAAGCCGTTCGGGATGGACGAGCTCCTCGCCCGCCTGCGGGCCGCGTTGCGGCGAGGGCTACCGGCCTCGGAGACGGCGGTGGTCGAGACCGGGGACTTTGCCGTCGACCTGGCGGCAAAACGCGTCACCCGCAGTGGTGTGGAGGTGAGGCTTACTCCGACGGAATGGAACCTCGTCGAGGTGCTCGTGCGTAACGTGGGCAAGCTCGTCACGCAACGTCAGCTCCTCCAAGAGGTCTGGGGCCCCGAGTACGGCGAGGAAACGAACTACCTGCGGGTTCACATGGCTCATGTTCGTCGCAAGCTCGAGCCCGTCCCATCGCAACCTCGCTACTTCCTGACTGAAGCCGGGATGGGCTACCGGTTCCAGCCCTAGCCGCGCCTCACTCGTGGCCCTCGGTCAAGTGGTCGACGTGGTAGGGCACCGAGGTCACGACGGTGTTCTCGCGGAACAAGAGCTTGCCCTTGAGCAAGAGTGCGCTCTGGTTGTGCAGCACCTGCTCGTACCACTTGCTGACGACGAACTCCGGGATGACGACGGTGACCGTGTCGTTGTCCCACCGGCCGTCGAGGTCGTCGAGGTAGGCCTCGATCGGTTCGACCAGGTCGCGGTAGGGGGAGGCCACGATCTCGAGCGGCACGTCGATGCCGAAGTCTTTCCACTGCTTCTCGATATCGCGCCGACCCTCGTCGTCATAGGAGACATAGAGCGCCACGAGGTGTTGCGGGCGAAGGGATCGGGCATAGGAGAGGGCTTTCAGCACACCGACGTGGATCCGCCCGACGAGCACGACCACGGTGTGGTTGACGTGCTGGGGCCGGGCCTCGTCGGGCGTCACCGCGAGCACCCGGGAGATCCGGTCGTAATGGCGCTTTATGGCGACGAAGAGGGAGATGATCAGGGGCACGACGACGATCGGCACCCAGGCACCCTTGGCGAACTTGGTGATCGCCACGATCAGCAGCACGCAGAACGTGGCGAACGAGCCAACGGCGTTGACCACCATGCCGCGCTTCCAGTTCGCCTCTTTGAGGCGACGATGGTGAATCACCATGCCGAGCTGGCTCAGGGTGAACGAGGTGAAGACGCCGACGGCATACAGCGGGATTAGAGCGTTGGTGAGGCCGCCGAAGGCGATCAGCAGCGCTGACGCCAGCAGGGCGAGGATGATGATGCCGTTGGAGAAGACGAGCCTGTCGCCCTGGCTGGCCAGCTGACGGGGGAGGTAGTGGTCGCGGGCGATGATCGACGACAGCCGGGGGAAGTCGGCGTAGGCGGTGTTGGCGGCAAGGGTGAGGATGGCCGCCGTCGCGAACTGCAAGATGACGTAGAGCGGTCCGCTGTGGAACACGGCCCGCCCCATCTGCGACAGCACGGTCTGGGCGTGGCTCGGGTAGGGCTGGAGGTGGTGGGCCAGCACCGACACGCCGAAGAACAGCACGCCGAGGATCACGCCCATCCAGATCATGGTGGTGGCGGCGTTGCGATCCTCAGGCTTGCGGAAGGCAGGTACGCCGTTGGAGATGGCCTCAACGCCCGTCAGCGCGACTGCACCAGAAGAGAAGCCTCGCAAGAGGAGGAACAGGCCCAGGGTGCCGCCGAATTGCCGTGCGGCCTCCGATTGGGCCGGGTCGTAGGGGATCGGGTTGATGTGGCCGAATACGACCCGGCCCAGCCCGAGCAGGATGAGCGCCGACAGACTGAGGATGTAGATGTAGGTCGGGAAGGCGAAGATCGTGCCCGACTCCTTGACGCCGCGCAGGTTGGCGACCGTGATAAGCGCGATGAGGAAGAGGCCGAGCGGTACCCGCTGGTTCTCGAGTCCGTTGAAGGCCGGCAGAGAGATGATGGCGGCGACACCAGCGGAGATCGACACGGCAACGGTGAGCACATAGTCGACTAGGAGCGACGCGCCGGCGATGAGCGACGGATACTCACCGAGGTTCTCCCGGCTCACGATGTAGGAGCCGCCACCGCTCGGGTAGGCGAAGATCGTCTGGCGGTAGGAGGTCACCACCACCGCGAGCAGGGCCGCCACGACGATCGACAGTGGCACCAGCTTGCTGAGCCCGAGTACCAGGCTCGACGTCCCCGCAGTGACGACGAACAGGATCTCTTCGGTTGCGTACGCGGTCGACGAGATGGCGTCGGAGGAAAACGTCGGGAGGGCCAGGATCTTGGAAAGGCGGTGGTGATCCTGTTCGGATGAAGGGATAGGTCGGCCCACGAGGAGCCGTTTCAGCACCGAGTACACCGCCGACAACGTAGTGACTCTTGAGGGGGTCCTCGGAGGCGAGTTGTGCCAACCGGGTCCGGCGTGTTGCATTGTCGCCGTGAACGTCATCGTTGTCGGCTGCGGAAGGGTCGGATCCGAGTTGGCAGCTGCCCTCGAAACGGGGGGCCACGTCGTCTCGGTGATCGACAAGAACCGCAATTCATTCCGGCGATTGCCGCCCGGATTCGCCGGGAAGGCCGTGCTCGGCTTCGGGTTCGACCGCGATCATTTGGAGCAGGCCGGCATTGGCGAGGCCACGGCCTTGGCGGCTGTGACCAACGGAGACAACTCCAACATCCTCACCGCTCGCATCGCCCGGGAGACCTACGAAATCCCCAACGTGGTGGCCCGTATCTACGACCCTCGGCGGGCCGAGATCTACCAGCGCTTGGGAATCCCCACCGTCGCAACCGTGTCCTGGACCACCGACCAGGTTCTTCGCCGCCTGTTCCCGGAGCAGTCGGTGACGGAGTGGACTCACTCCTCCGGTGCCGTGAGCCTCATCGAGCGGTCGCTGCCCGAGGGATGGGCGGGCCGCAAGCTGGTGGAACTGGTGGGCGAGTCCGACAGGTTCCGCTTGGTCGCGCTGAGCCGGGGCGGCCAGGCTCGCCTGGCCAGTCCCGAAATGGTCGGCCAAGAGGGCGACATCCTCCACGTCGTCGTGCACCGCGACGCGGCCGATGAGCTCGATGCCCGTCTCGGCGCAGAGGCTGGCCGGCCGTGAAGGTCGCCATCGCGGGCGCAGGCAACGTCGGGCAGTACATCGCCCTCGACCTCAAAGAGGCCGGTCACGACGTGATGATGATCGAGCAGGACCCCGACCTCGTCGCCCTTTTGCGGCCCACCCTCGATGTGAAGTGGTTCGTGGCCGACGCCTGCGAGGTGTCGGAACTGCACCAGGTCGGGTTGGCCGCCGTCGATGTCGTCGTGGCGGCCACCGGCGACGACGAGGACAACCTCGTCATCTCGCTACTTGCCAAGCAGGAGTTCGCCGTGCCCCGAGTCGTGGCGAGGGTCAACCATCCCCACAATCACTGGCTCTTCAACGAGGCGTGGGGCGTTGATGTGTCGGTTTCCACGCCGCACCTTCTGACCGCGCTGGTGGAGGAGGCCGTCTCAGTGGGCTCGCTCGTGCGCCTCCTACAGTTCGAGGATGCCCGCCTCGTCGAGGTCACCCTGGCCGAGGATTCGCCCGCTGTAGGAAAGGCGATCAGCGACCTGGGCGTCCCGCGCGACGCCACGGTCGTAGCCGTCATCCGGGAGCGTCACGTCATCGTTCCTCGGGGGGAGACAACCATGCAGCCCCGTGACGAGGTTCTCGTCTTGGTGACCCCGGAGTCGGAGGAGGCGGTGAAGTCGCTCCTCGTGGGCGCCCCGGCGGTGCGGAACGCGCCCGCCGACTTCGAGGATCAGAGCAACTCGTAGCGCGGGTTGAGGATGAGGAGCCGACCTCCTGGGCCGACGGGACTCCCCCTGCCGCTTATGACGAGCCGCTTGCCGGGAGAGATGCCGGCGATGGTGCGCCTGCCGGTCCAGACGGCGACGAGCGCGCCGCTCCCATCGCTGATCGTCGCTTCGAGCGACGGTGACCCGGCCCGGGGGACGATGCGAAGCGTGCCGATCTCGCCGACCACGTTGACGTCTTCGCGGGCCTTGGCATCGCCGATGCGCGTGACGCCGGGCAGGCTGGTGCAGAACTCGCGCAACCGGTCGAGGTCGAGCTCGGCGACGGGGGTGCGAAGTTGTCGGAAGAGCCGCTTGAAGGCCATGGTCGCGGCGCGCCGGGTTCAGTCGCCGGCGGCGGCATTGCGCATC
>JALZBN010000154.1 GCA_030947365.1 Actinomycetota bacterium | reverse complement strand
GCCTGTGGGCGGTGGGCCTCGTCTTCAGTGCCGCGCTGTTCGCGCGTCGGTGGCGCCTGGCCCGCGACCTTCTGCTGGCCGGCGTCGTCGCGTGGGCGACGGCGCGCCTGATCGGCACCATCGTCGTCACTCACTCGGGTCTCAGCGCCAGCCTTCATGCCGTCGTGCGCCTCCATAACCGCACGCCCACCTTCCCGTTTGTCCGCCTTTCAGTGGTCGTCGCCGTTGTCGTTGCGGCCGCGCCGTACCTGACCCGATGGACGCGCCGTATCGGGCAAGTTCTGGTCATCTCTCTCGCACTGGCGGCGCTCTATCTGGGAGTCGCCTATCCCAACGACATCGTCGCTGCCATCCTCCTTGGCTGGGGCGTGGGGGCGGGGGTCCATCTGGCCTTCGGCTCACCGGCAGGACGCCCGACTCCGGCGCAGGTCGCCGCCTGCTTGGTGCAACTCGGAGTTTCGGCCACCGGCGTGCGCCTCGCGCCGCGCCAACCCGCCGGGGCCACCCTCATGCTGTGCGAGGACGAGCGGGGGCCGTTGGTGCTCAAGGTGATCGGGCGCGACGAGGCCGACGCCCAGTTCCTCGGCAAGCTCTGGCGATCGTTGTTCTACAAGGACTCAGGACCAACGCTGTTCCTGACGCGCCTCCAGCAGGTGGAGCACGAGGCCTATGCGGCGTTGCGGGCCAAGGACGGTGGGGTGCGGGTGCCCGACATCATCACCGTGGGAACTGCGGGTCCGAACACGGCGCTGCTCGTGGCCCGCCCGCTCACGGGACCCCTACTCGCTGACGTCGACCCCGCCGAGGTCACCGACGAGTTGCTCGCTGACCTTTGGGCACAGGTGGCGCGGTTGCACGAGGCCCGCCTGGCCCATGGTGCACTCAACGCTGAGCACATCGTCATTGCCGACGATCGTCCCGCCCTCTTCGACTTCGCGTCATCGTCGGTTGCCGGCCAGTTCGACCGGCGCCCAGCCGACGTGGCCGAGCTCCTTGTGGCCACCGCTTCAATCGTCGGCGACGAGCGGGCCGTTGCGGTCGGTGCCGGCACCATCAGTGCTGAGGCATTGACGGCGGCACTGCCGTTGCTCCAAGCGGCTGCGCTCAGCCGTGAAACGCGCGGCGCGGCAGGGCCGAAGCGCAAGGAGCTTCACGCCCGGTTGAAGCACTTGAGCGAGCTCGGTGCGGCTGCGGCCGACACCGACATCCCTCCGCTCGAAGAGCTTCACCGGGTCAAGACCTCGAGCCTCTTGATGGCCGTCGGCATGTTTCTCGCGGCCGCCGCACTCCTCAGCCAAGTCGGTGACCCCGCTGACCTGTGGGACACCGTGACCGAGGCGCAGTGGAATTGGCTGCTCCTCGCGTTCGTGTTGTCGATGTCGACGAACATCGCCTTCGCCATCGCGCTCATGGGAACGGTGCCCGCCCGGCTGCCACTGTGGCGCACCAGCGAGCTCCAGGTGTCGATGTCGTTCTCCAACCTCGCCGTCCCCGCGGTGGGGGGGATGGCCGCCCAAATCAGATTTCTCCAGAAGCAGGGCGCCGACCTCGCGTCCGCTGTCGCCTCCGGTGGCCTGCTGTCGAGCATGGCCAGCCCGATCGTGCAACTGGCGATATTCGGCGCGGCCTTGGTCCTCACGCCTGATCCGGTGAACTTCCTCAACGTCCCCACGAGCGGCATCGTCGACCTCGTGCTCGCCGTTGTCGTTGTCGTACTGATCGCGGCTGGAGTGGTCTTCGGAATCCCACGAATCCGCAAGGCGGCCTTGCCCCCGTTGCGACAGGCGGTGGCCACTGTCTGGGGTGCGCTGCGTTCGCCTCGCCAGCTCTCGTTGCTCTTTGCCGGCAACTTCTTCTCAACCATCATGTATGGCTTCTGCCTCATGGCGTGTATCGAGGCATTCGGCCACAGCCCGACGATCTGGACCCTCCTGGTCGCGAACATCGGTGTATCGACGGTGGCATCGCTCGTGCCGATACCGGGTGGCAGCACAGCCGTGGCGTCGGTCGGCCTGTCGGGTGCGCTCACCGCGTTTGGCGTGCCCACGTCGGTGGCGGTGTCCGCAGTCCTCACCCAGCAACTGGTCGTGAACTACGTGCCCGCGGTGCTCGGCTGGTTCGCGACCAAAGATCTCCTCGACCGCGACTACCTCTAAGTTCTAGGTCCACACGAACCGGGGAGCCAACCGTGACCATGCCAACCGACAACCCCGACATGGGCGGCGGCGCCGACCACTCGGATGCGCTGGTGTTCTTCGGCGCGACCGGCGACCTGGCCAACAAGAAGATCTTTCCCGCGCTCTACGCGATGACGAAGCGGGGTCACCTCCAGGTGCCCGTCATCGGAGTGGCCTCGTCGTCGTGGACGATCGACGACCTCCGGAAGCGGGCCCGCGAGAGCATCGAGGCGCACGGCGGCGGGATTGACGACCCCAAGGCGTTCGAGACGTTGTCGGCCCTCCTCAACTACGTCGACGGTGACTACCTGCAAGACACGACCTACACGGAGCTGAAGAAGGCGCTCGGCGATGCCAAGCGCCCTGCGCACTACTTGGCGATACCACCGAGTCTGTTTCCGAGAGTGGTCGAAGGCTTGGGCAACGCCGGCGCGGCTGACGACGCCCGGGTGATCGTGGAGAAGCCATTTGGGCGCGACCTCGCCTCGGCGCAGATGCTGAACCAGGTGTTGCACTCGGTGTTTCCCGAGGCTTCGATCTTCAGGATCGACCACTACCTGGGCAAGGAGCCGGTCGAGAACCTCCTGTACTTCAGGTTCGCCAACTCGTTCCTCGAGCCGATCTGGAACCGCAATTACATCGAGAGCGTGCAGATCACGATGGCGGAGAACTTCGGGGTCCAAGGACGCGGGAAGTTCTACGAAGAGGTCGGCGCGCTGCGCGACGTGGTGCAGAACCACATGTTGCAAACGACAGCGTTGCTCGCCATGGAGCCGCCGGTCGGGGGCACGAACGAGGCTTTGCGGGACGAGAAGGAAAAGGTCTTCAAGGCCATGCGTACCCTCGCCCCGACCGAGCTCGTCCGGGGTCAGTTCATCGGCTACCGCGACGAAGAGGGGGTCGCACCCGACTCCGACGTCGAGACATTCGCGGCCGTGAAAGTGATGGTCGACTCGTGGCGCTGGGAGGGAGTGCCGTTCTTCATCCGCGCCGGTAAGGAGCTGCCGGTCGAAGCCACCGAGGTTCTCGCCCGGTTCAAGAAGCCGCCCCAGCAGGTGTTCACCGAGGAGCTCATCGATCCCGACGACAGCAACTACCTCCGCCTGCGGCTTGGCCCCGACCGAGTGTCGATCGCCCTTGGCTGCCGAGCCAAGGTTCCAGGCGAGTCGTTCGTAGGCAAGCCGGTTGAGCTGTATCTCTGCAACCAGTCGAGCGACGAGATGTCGCCCTACGAAAGATTGCTCGGCGATGCCATGGCGGGGCACTCGATGCTGTTCGCACGCGAAGACGGCGTCGAGGCGGCATGGCGTGTCGTCGACCACGTGCTCACCGATCACGGGCCGGCCCACCCGTACCACCCCAAGACCTGGGGCCCATCCGAGGCGAGCGCGGTGCTATCCCACGGCGACTTCTGGCACGACCCCGAGAACTGACGCCCCCATCACGAACTGGTGACACTTAAGCGCTCTATGGCACCTTAAGTGTCACCAGTTCGGCCAGGGGCCGACCAAAGAGGGAGAGAGATGGGACTTGCCATGAGGCGCGGTGCGGTTCTCACTGTCGTTGCTGTCGTTGGTCTTGTCGCTGTCGGGTGCAGCAACGACACGACCGACCACCGCACGATCAACGCGGCTGCCGTGAGCGGCAAGCCCGGCTTCGCCCCGCAGGTCATCGAGGTGCACCGAGGCGACAAGGTCGACCTGACCGTCGGCAACACCACCGAGAAGACCCATGGTTTCACCATCGAGGGCTACGGACTACCGGCGCACACGGTCGATCCCGGCAAGCCCATCCACGTCAAGTTCACGGCCTCCAAGACCGGCACCTACAAGGTGTTCTGCCAGCTGCATCCGGCCCACCAGGCCGCGACCTTCCAGGTCGACTGAGGCCAAGTGAGGTGGTCGGCGCGCCGGCCGCCTGACCGTGGGTAGCCTGCATCCGTGGACGTCTTCGGCAGGATCGGGGACGAGTATGAGCAGGTCGTCTTCAGCCACGAGGGCACCAGCGGGCTGCGAGC
>JALZBN010000153.1 GCA_030947365.1 Actinomycetota bacterium | reverse complement strand
GCTCGGTGGCCTCTATCTCAGTCATCGCTTGGGTCTCCCGCTCGCCAACTTTGGGACTGCCTTTTCCCGTGCGAAAACGGCGCTCCCGACTCGGATCGCACGGCGAAGTGCAGTCCCAAACGCGCCCGGACGGACCCTACGCGGAGGCCGGCTCGGCGCGCGCCGCGCCGGTCGGCTTCGCCAGCAGCTTCACCGCCGCGAACGCCGCGTCCAAGGCTTCGGAGGCAGGCACCGCGCTCACCGTGGCCAGCGACTCGATGTCGTCGGGATGCGCCTCGTAGCCGGCTTCCGTCGAGTGGTGCGGTTGGCGGTAGCGGGTGGCGTAGTTCTGCCCACACAAGGCCATGGCCGAGTTGAACCTCGGGTCGCGTCGGCGCGCCTCGCGCCAGAAGCGCCGGAACCGGGGCTTGGTCGAATAGAAGCGCCGGTAGGCGCGCCGGAGCCCTTCTTCCAACTGCGTCGCCGTCATGCGCGCCGGCTCGTGCACCGCGTTGTACAAGTTGTACTTGCGCCAGTCGTAGCTCGTGATCCTGCCCGCCTCGGCCATACGGGCGAAGGTGGCCGTGCCCGGGTACGGCGTGAGGATCGAGAAGTGTGCGATGTCGACGCCGATGTTGTCGACGAAGTCGACGGTCTCGTCGAACACGTCAGGGCCGTCGCTGTCGAAGCCGAAGATGAACCCGCCCTCCACCGCGATGCCCTTCTTGTGCACGGCCTCCATCAGCTCGCCGTACTCGTGCGGACGGTTCTTCTTGTTGCACTCGACCAGGCTGTCTCGAGACACGCTCTCGAACCCGGTGAACAGCACCCGGCACCCGCTGCGCGCCGCCAGGTCGAGCAGTTCGGGACTCTTGGCCAGACCGATGGAGGCCTGCGCGCCCCACGTGACCTTGCAGTTCTTGGCCAGCAGTGTCTCGAACAACTCGCCGGCGAAGTCGAGGTCGGCGGCCAGGTCGTCGTCGAGGAGAAACACGTAGGCAAACTCGCCCAAGTGCTGCCCCGACTGTTTGAGGACATTGATCTCCTCGACGATTCGCTCCGGCGAACTGTGGCGCGACCCCCGGCTGTTCATCCGGATGACCGAGCAAAAATCGCAGTTGAACCGGCAGCCCCGCGTCGTCTGGAGGGTGTTGAGCGGGGCGTAACGAGTGAGTGGCCAGCGAGCCAGAATGTCGGCCCATTCGTTGACCATGGGGACGGCGTCCATACCGAGCCACTCGCCCTTGTAGAGGCGTTGCAGCCGGCCGGCGGCCGCGTCGTCGAGGACAGTGCCGATGATGCCGTCGGCCTCGCCGGCAACGACGGAGTCAGCGTGGCGCAGCGCCTCACCCGGCAGGAGCGACGGGTGGATACCGCCGAGCACCGTCGGAATGCCCTTCGCCCGGTACGCATCAGCGAGCCGGTACGCCTGTGGCGCGATGGTGGTCCAGACGCTGATGCACGCCAGGTCGGGCCGTTCGTCCTTCGGGATGGGGTCGAAGTTCTGGTCGATGATGCGCACGTCCCACCCGGCGCGCCGGGCGTGGGCAGCCAGCACCAGCAGTCCCATCGGGGGCATGCGGTGCCCGAAGGTGTTGTTGATTCCCGTGCCCAGGATGGGTGGGTACACGAGGTGGACAAGCGGCTTTTCTCGGATGCCTACACGTTACCCATCGGATTCTCCGGCGGTTGTGCAGGCATGCCTGCTACCATAGAGGCAATGGCACAGTTGACCGTCCGCGCCGATGACGATCTCGTTGAGCGGGTGCGCCAAGCCGCGCGGGATGCCGGCCGATCGATGAACGACTACGTGACCGCCGTCCTGGGCGCCGCGACCGATCCCGACTTGGGCGACACCGCGGCCGAGCGCTTACGCGACCGGCTGGCGCGCGCCGGCTTGCTCGCCGAACCATCCGGGTCGCCCGCCCCACCGTCCAGTAAGCGGGCGGTCGCCGCGGCGCGCCGGCGCGCCGGCAAGGGCACGCCGTTGTCCGACCTCGTCACCGGCGGGCGGTGACAGTATTCGCCGATAGTTCAGCGTTGGTGAAGCTGTATGCCGACGAGGCGGGCAGTGAGCGAATCCACGCTCTCGAGGAGCCGCTGGTCCTCTCCGAGCTGGCCCGGGTCGAGGTACCGGCGGCCATCTGGCGTAAGCAACGGATGGGCGAGTTGAGTGCCGCCGACGCCGCCACACTCGTTGCCGCATTTGAAGCCGATTGGTTCGCCAGCCCAGGCGGGGCACGGCGGTTTCTCGTCATCAAACTCCTGACCCGACTGCTCGACGATGCCGCGCGCCTTGTCGCCATCCACGGGCTCCGCGCCTACGACGCACTACAGCTCGCGGCTGCCTTGGCCGCCCGCGCCGCCGACCCCGAGTGCGACACCTTCGCCGCGTTCGATGCGGCCCTACGGACTTCAGCAGCCGCCCAAGGCCTCCGGCTCGCGCCGAGCTAGAGCCTGACCCGCAACTCTTTCAGGCCGCGGATCACGAAGTGGTCGCGGTACTCGGGCTCAGTTGTCATCAGCTCGAGGTTGGGGAAGCGGCGGACGAGTGTGCCGATGGCGGCGCGAGACTCATGGCGCGCCAACGACGCGCCGAGGCAGAAGTGGGCGCCGGCCGCGAACGTCAGGTGGCGGTTGTCGCGCCGGGCCACGTCGAGCCGATTGGGATCGGCGAACACCGCCGGGTCTCGGTTGGCGGCGGCCAGCACGACGGCCAGTTGCTCGCCGGCCTTGATCGGCACCCCCCCGACTTCGGCATCGGTCGTCGCGATGCGCGCCGTCACGTGCACCGGCCCTTCCCACCGCAGCAGCTCTTCGATCGCAGTGCGGTCGAGCGCGGGGTCGGCGCGCCAGCGGGCCAGCTCGTCGGGATGTTGCAGCAACGCCAGCACGCCGTTGCCCACCAGGTTCATCGTCGTCTCGAAGCCGGCCAGCAACAGCAGGGTCGCGGTGGTGAGCAGCTCCTCGTGGGTGAGGCGCTGGCCGCCTTCCTCGGCCGCGATCATGGCGGAAAGAAGGTCGTCACCAGGCTCGGCGCGCCGCTTCTCGATGAGATCGGTGAAGTAGCCCGCCAGTTGCATCGCCGCGGCCAGGCCCTTGGTCTCGGCGGCCGGTTCGAGGTATCCGTCGAGAAGCCTCGACGCGTCGGCCGACCACTGCTTGAACAGCTCCCGGTCGGCGACGGGTACCCCGAGCAGCTCACAGATCACGACCGTCGGAAGGGGGTAGGCGAGGTCGGCGAGCACGTCTAGCTCGCCCTGGTCGGCAACGCCGTCGAGCAACTCGTCGACCAGTTGCTGGATGCGAGGCCGCAACCCCTCGACCACCCTCGGCGTGAACGCCTGGCTCACCAGCGAGCGCAGCCGAGTGTGGTCGGGCGGGTCGAGGAACATCATCAGGCGGGTGCCGACCGTGCGGATCGGACTAGCCGAGACCTGGGCCTTGGTCTCCTCCCCCAGCCACACCGGGTTGGTGGAGAAGCGGGGATCGCGCAGCACCGAGCTGGCGTCGTCGTAACGGACGAGCACCCAGTTGCCGTCGGGTGCGCGGTGTACCGGATCGTTGTCGCGGATCCAGTCGTAGAGCGGGTACGGGTCGGCGCGGTACTCGGCGGGAAAGGGGTCGGCGGGCCGGGTGGCTGCGTCCATGCCACTCAGTCCACCAGACTCTCGGCCATTAGTGGGAACGGGGCGCACGTGGGAACGGGGGATTCAACGAGGCGGGTGGTGGGCGCGCTTGGTGCTGGCGCGCTCATCAGCGCCAGCCTCCCGCCGTTCGGATGGTGGCCGCTGGCCGTGGTGGGCGCGGCCCTGCTGGTCGTCATCCTCGGTGAGCAGCCGGCGCGCCGGCGGCTCGCGTGCGGACTCGCTGCCGGCGTCGGCCTCTACGCGCCGGGCCTGTGGTGGGTCGTCGACTTCTCCGCGCCGGGATATGTCGTGCTCGTCTTGCTCGAGAGCGTCATCCTTGCCGCCGCGCTCGTGGCCGGGCCGGCGCGGCCCACGGCGAGCCGGATGCTGGCGTTCCCAGCGGCTCTGGTGCTGGCCGAGTTCGTGCGGGGCCACTGGCCCCTGGGAGGACTGCCCCTCGCCGGCATCGACCTCGGCCAAGCCGCCAGCCCGCTCGCGCCGGCAGCCAGGCTCGGCGGCCACCTGCTGCTCGTCGCCCTTGTGGGTCTCGCCGGCGTCTCCTTGGCCCTCGCCGCGCTGGCTGTCCTCCGCCCCCCCAACC
>JALZBN010000021.1 GCA_030947365.1 Actinomycetota bacterium | reverse complement strand
GGTTCCAGTAGGCGTACTTGGCGTCCCAGACGGAGACACCCCCGTCGGCGAGTGCGACCGAGAGCAACGCGAGGGCTCGCGTCGTGCGCGGCACCGTGAGCCGCGCCGTCACCGGCCCGGTCGTCGCCGCCTTCTCGATGTCAGTGGAGTACGCCTCGATGACGAGCCCGGCCGGCGCCTTGGTTCCCTCGCCGCCGTCCCACTTCTTGGCCGTGTCTTCCTGCGTTGGAGTGAGGTTGGCGGCCACGTCGACGACATCCTGGGCGGCGGCGCGGAACTCGGGGGTGCCGTACGCCGGCGGTGGCGACGGTCGGACCTGGTTGGCCGACGAGAGCACCCACGTCTTCCATGAAGCGGCAGTGGGCGCTGCTGAGGCCAAGAGGGGCCCGGCGGGCGGCGTCCAGTGGTCTGGGCCGGCTCCGATGCCCGGCGGCCGCTGGCCGTCCCAAACGGCAGCCGCGCCGTCGGTCTGTGCTCGGGCGACGACGTGATCGGCAATGGCTCGGCCCAAGGCGAGGCCGGCCTCGGTGTCAGCCGGCGTGTTGGTGCCCGCGGTGATCCGCGACCCGGCGGCCTCCTCGGCCAGTTGATCGAAACGAGCCACCGGGATGTCTGGATACAGGGCCGCCAGCACCCGGGACGCGGCACCTGCGATGGCAGCATGCTCCGACGGATACGACGGGTCTGGACCTGCGGGTACTACCGTTTCCACCCCGGCGGGAGGCTGCACGCCGTACACGTACTTGTAGTGCCACGACGACAGGACAGCGTCGTACATGGCAGCTTCCACGAGGGCGTAGTTGCGCGCCGCGAGCATCGGGTTATCGGGCGTCTTGGAGACCAAGGCGAATGCCGTCTCCGTCCAAGGACCGGTTGGCAGCGCGGGACTCCACTTCTGCACCGTTGTGACGTCGGCGGGTGTCCGGTTGCGCGCCGCGGTCGCTACCAGCGCCAGGTCGGCTTGGTAGACAGCGCTGTCTTTGCTCGGCGGCGGAGCGACGGGGATCTCCGATGGCGACGACAGCACCCACGTCTGCCACCGGCCTGCGGTCGGCTCGGCGCGGGGTCCGGCGACGGTGGCCGGCTTGCTGGTCGTGTTCCCGTCGTTACAAGCCGCGAACGAAGCGCATACCAGGGCGGCGACGGCCAACGTAGTGACCGCCTTGTGCCGATGGAGCTCCGGACTCGAGCGAACGTGCCTCACCCGGGACGGTCGAGTTGTTTGAGCTCGCGCTCGACGTCTTCCCAGAGCAGGAGGTCGTGCTCAGCGTCGTTCTTGATCCTCTGTTTCTCCTTCTTCTCGGCGTTCTCTTCGGCCGAGTACCAACGAAAGAAGATCGTGGCGATGACGATCCAGAAGAAGAAGCTGGCCCCGATCTTCATGATCAGGCCCGCGGTGAGCTGGTCGTCGAGCGCCGAGATCCCCCACAGTCGGGGGAAGGTCTCGTAGATGTGGTACAGCGGCTTCTTTCCGAACGTGAGAAACGAGGCCGGCACCGTCGGCACGACGTTCTGCAGGAACAGGTAGAGCATCTGCACGAGCGGTTTCGCCCTCGGCACCTCGGGAAGCGGGCTCAGCACCGGCATCCACATGAGGATGGCGGACACCAACAGCACCGCGTGGGCGACGAAGTGCAGCGGGTGGTGCCGGACCGTCGCGTCGACGACGAGCGGCCAATGGCTGAACACGATCACGAGGTTGAACTGGATGAGCCCAACTACTGGCCGGGACAGGAACCGCACGGTAGTCAGGAGCCATTTCGGCGACAGGATGCTGCGCGCCATCCACGCGGGTGTGCCCAGCAGGAGCAGTGACGCTGCGCCCAAGGTGAACAGCAGGTGCTGCAGCATGTGGACGCTGTAGAGGTAGCCCTCGGCGAGGTCGTGGATTGGCCAGTCGGACGCGATGAGCAGTACGAGCACCCCGGCGGAAAACATCGCCACTTTGGCCGGAGGGGTCGCTGGGGTGGCCGTCGCCCCATCCACCGCCGCGGCGCGTCGGCCGTGCCGGTACACCGCGAACAAGTAGGCGAATTCGATCAGGCCGATCAGAGCCCATGCGTCAACGTGCGTGTGCCAAGCGGGGAAAGCGGCGGTGGATCCGATGCTCAGCAGCACGGCGCGGCTAGCCCGAACGGGCTGTTGTCGTGGGTGGGGAGGGCGTCACGGGCGTGTGCTCGCCGGGTCGGCTCCAGACGTGAAAAGTCGTTAACACGATCAGGTAGACGCCGAAGGCGAGGAGGATCCCGGTGATGAAAAAGCGACGGAAGATCTTGCTATCGAAGCGCAAGTGCATGAACCACATTGCGACGACAGCGAACTTGACCACCATCATGATGCAGAGGAGTACGAGCACGACTCGGCGGTCGAGGCTTTTGACGTAGTAGAGACCGACCTCGGCCGCGGTCACGATCGCGAGGAAGGCGGCGACCTTTACGTACTCCCAGTCGCTCGGGTGACCGGCGTGCGCCGGCGCGCCGGGGTCGTCAGTGTGCGCAGCTGGCGTCTTCTGCGTCGTCGTATCGGTCATGGCACCAGGTACACGAGGGTGAAGATGATGATCCAAACCACGTCGACGAAGTGCCAGTAGAGACCGCCCAGTTCGATGACCTCGGACCGGGACTCGGGTATTCGGCCCTTCAGCGACAGGGTGAACAACGACATCAGCATCAAGATGCCTAAGACGACGTGCACACCATGGAAGCCGGTGAGGACGTAGAAGCTGCTGCCGAACAGGTTCGTGCTCAGCTTCAAGCCCTTGTTGTAGAAGGTCGTGAACTCGTACATCTGGCCGGCGACGAAGGTGGCGCCCAGCAGGGCGGTCGTGAGGATCCAGACCCGGAACCGCCGGAACTCGCCGCGCTGGTGGGCGGCGAGGGCCAGCACCATGGTGAGGCTGCTCATCAGCAGGACGAAAGCCGAGACCGAGGTGTAAGGGATGTCGTAGACGTCTTTCGGCGTGATCGTGCCGACGGCACTCCGACCCCGGAACAGCAGGTAGACCGAGATCAGAGCCCCGAACAGCAGGCACTCCGATCCAAGGAACGCCCACATGGCCAGCTTCTCGTTGCTGAGCCCCGTCGATGTCGGCGGATGCTCCGGCTCGAGCTCGGTGTGTGAGCCCTCGGTTGCCTTCGGGGCCGACTCTTCGTCGCGGGTGACGGTCATGCTGACCCCTCAGTGCCCGCGGGTTCGAGTTCAGCCGAGTCGTGTGGGCCGTCGAGAGGTGCATCGTGTGGCCCCTCGGGCTCGGGCTCCGCCGATGGCTCCATGCCCCACGCGTAGATGCCGCTCAGCAGCCAGACCGCGCCGAGGATGGCGACAACCCAGACCCTGTAGATCATCCCGTAGGCGATGACGGCAAGGCCCAGGGCGCTGAACAGGGGCCAATACGAAGGCGACGGCATGTGGATATGCAGGTCGTGGGCGCTGGGGTAGACCCGTTCACCGTCCGCGTCATCCTGCTCCTCCATATCGGAAGTGGGTTCAAGGTCGGACGCCGGCGCGGCCTCGCCGTTCGTCGTTGCAACTTCAGTGCCGGTGCCCTCGGTCGCGGCGGCGGCGATGACTCGGTCGTCTTCGGTGTCGCTCTCTGTGTCGGCGCCATGCTCCTCGGAGGTCACCCGGGGGATGGCGCGCCCTTCCTCGTCCTCGGTGTACTTGCGGTGCCACAAGTCGTCACGAGCGGTGACGATCGGGATCTCGGCGAAGTTGTACTCCGGCGGCGGCGAGGGGATGCTCCACTCGAGCGTGCGGGCGTCCCAGGGGTCGTCGCCGACGGGGGCGCTCTTGCGGGTCTTGATCACGTTGATGATGAAGATGAGGATCGACAGGGCGATGAGGAACGACCCAATTGTCGACACCAGGTTCCAGAAGTCCCAACCGCGGCCAGACGGGTAGGTGTACACCCGGCGGGGCATCCCCCAAAGGCCGAGGAGGTGCATGGGGCCGAAGGTCAGGTTGAAGCCGATGAGCATGAGCCAGAAGTGCATCTTTCCGAGCCGTTCGTTGAGCATCCGCCGGGTGACCTTCGGATACCAGTAGTACGCGCCGGCGAAGAGCCCGAACATGCTGCCGCCGAAGAGTACGTAGTGGAAGTGGGCCACGACGTAGTAGGTGTCGGTCTGCTGCGTGTCGGCGGGAACGACGCCGTGGGTCACGCCGGAGAGGCCGCCGATGGTGAACATGGTGACGAATCCGACCGCAAACAGGAACGGCACCCGGGTACGGATCTGACCCCGCCACATGGTGGCCAACCAATTGAAGATCTTCACGCCTGTTGGTACGGCGATCAGCATCGTCGATGCCGCGAAGGCCGAGGTGGCGACCGGGCCGATGCCGGAGGCGAACATGTGGTGGGCCCACACGCCCCACCCCATGAAGGCGATGGCAATGCCGGAGAACACCATGACCTGGTAGCCGAAGAGGGGCTTGCGGCTGAACACGGGAAGGATCTCCGACACGACACCCATGGCCGGCAAGATGAGGATGTAGACCTCCGGATGGCCGAACAACCAAAACAGGTGTTGCCAGAGAAGTGGGTCTGATCCGGCCTGGGCGTTGAAGAAGTTGGCCCCGAACTGTCTGTCGAACATGAGCAGGAACAGCGCCACCGTGATCACCGGGATGGCGAAGAGCAACAGGAACTGGGCGATCAACGACATCCACACGAAGATCGGCATCCGGAAGAGGCTCATACCGGGAGCCCGCATGTTGAGGGCGGTCACGATCAGGTTGATCGCACCGGTGAGCGACGCGATGCCGAGGATCTGGAGCCCGAAGATCCAGAAGTCGATGTTGTGCCCGGGACTGAAGGCCTTGAGCGTGTTCGGGGCGTATCCGAACCAGCCCCCGTTCGGAGCGCCGCCGAAGATGAAGCTGGAGTACATGAACACGCCGCCGACGAGAAAGACCCAGTACCCGAAGGCGTTGAGGCGAGGGAACGCGACATCGCGCGCGCCGATCATGAGCGGTATCAGGTAGTTGGCCAGCCCGGCCGAAAGGGGCATCACGACGAGGAAGATCATCGTCGTGCCGTGCATGGTGAAGACCTGGTTATAGGTGTCGGCGCTGAGCACGGTGTTGTTGGGCGAGCCCAGCTGCACCCGCAGGAGCAAGGCTTCCATCCCGCCGATTATGAAGAAGGCGAAGGCGGTGACCGCGTAGAGGATGCCGATCTTCTTGTGGTCGACGCTCGTCATCCAGCCCCACATGCCGCGGGCGTAGCCCGACGGACGGCGGAGCAGCCGCGGCGGTGGCTCTGGCGCGGCGACGACGGGGCGGGGGGGTTCGGTCGTGATCGTCATCAGGAGCTGCCTCGAGTTCTCAGGTTCTCGTTGACTTCAAGGTCATCCGTCACTTCAAGGTCATCCGTCACTTCAAGGTCATCCGTCACTTCAAGGTCTGCCGTCACTTCAAGGTCTGGAGGTAGGCGATGAGCTTCTGGATCTCATCGGAGGTCAGGTTGAGGTTGGGCATCTTGGAACCGGGCTTCACGCCGGGTGGGTTATGAAGCCACTTCTGGAGATTCGCGGCGTTCAGTTCGAACATGCTCCCGGCGAACGTGCTGCGGCTGTCGAGGTGGGTGAGGTTGGGCCCGACCATCCCCTTCGAGACTCCCTGCACGGTGTGGCAGCCGGTGCAGCCTTTTTGGGTGAAGACCGTGAGTCCGGCGGCGGCGCTGGCGTTGGCCGGGTCGGGTGTCGCTGCCGCCTGCTGCTGGCCCTGGACCCAGGCGTTGAAGTCCGATGGAGACTGGGCGATGGCGCGGTTGCGCATGTTGGCGTGACTGAGACCGCAGAACTCGGTGCACTGACCGAGGTAGGTGCCGGCGTGGTCGGCATCCAGTTTGGAGTGGTTCGTGCGGCCGGGAACCACGTCGGTCTTGCCGTTGAGGCGGGGAACCCAGTAGCTGTGGATCACGTCGACACTCTGGAGCTTCAGCTCGACCGGCCGACCAACCGGGATGTGGAGTTCGTTGGCGGTAGTGATGCCCAGGTCGTCGTAGCGGTATTCCCACCACCACTGGTGGCCGATGACCGTCACGTTGAGGGCGCCAGGCGGCTTGTCGGCGAGCTTGAAGATCGTGATGATCGTCGGGACGGCGACGGTGACCAAGATGAGGAAGGGGATCAGGGTCCAGCCCACCTCGAGGCGGGTGTTGCCGTGGACCTGCACCGGTTCGGGACCCGGGCGCTGGCGGTAGCGAATGACGAAGACGACGGCCATTCCCTCGACCAGGACGAACACGATCGCAGCGACGATGAAGATGGGGTTGATCAGGTTGTCGATGCTGCGGGAATAGGGCCCCGCCGGGCTGAGCGAGTTCTGCGGCGTCTTGCTGCTGCCGCAGGCCGCGGCGACCAGGAGCAGCACGAGCGCGCCGCTGCATTTCAGGAACAGGTGTCGCCGGCGCCGCATCGGCCCAACACTGTCCGCTTGCACCTCGGAACGTCCAATTGCCACCTCTAGGAAACCGTGACCTTTCCCTGCATGAACGGGTGCACGTCGCAGCGGAAGAAGTAGGCCCCGGGCGGCGGCGCGGGGAACTTGTAATCAACCTTCAGCGGGCCGACGACGAGGTCTCCTGTGAACAACTGCTTCGTGTGGCCCTCGTCGGCGTAGATGGCGACGTTGTGTGGCACTGATGAATCCTTGTTGTCGAACGCGATGTCGGCGTCGCTGCCGGATTTGAAGGCCAACTCGGCCTTGTCGAACTTCAGACCCTTCGCCGTGAGTGCCACCGCGGCCGAGCCGGCCTCGGTGCCCTTCGGCGGCTCCTCGGCCCGTTGGCCTACGGCGGCGGCGATGATGCCAGCGGTGAGGAGGACGACTCCGGCACCGGCGAGGATGCCGATCAGGGTGCGGCTCGAGAGTGAGGGCCGCATCGCCAACATGCTGGCGATACCCATGATGGTGATGGTTACGAGGAGAGCGACGAGCGTGGAGCCCCACTCGGGTACTGCCAGCAGTACCCGGGACATGAAGAACATCAGGCTCACGATGGTGAAGATGCCGACGACGGGAAGCCCGATCGGCAGCAGGTTGGGCGTACGCCCGGTTTGGTCGCCGGAGGCGCTCGCGAGCCATCCGACGAGCGTGATGGCAGCAGCGAACACGCCGGCAACTGCCACCACGGGGCTCACCACGAAACCCAGAAGCATCAGGGCGAAGGCAGCGGCACCGAGCGCCGGCCAGCCCCCGCCGCCATGCGGCCGGCCGGGATCGACGGACGAGAGCTCGGGCGGCGGAGCGTCAGCTCCGACCCGGGCTGCGATCGGAGCGGTCTCCGGTGCCCGGCTTCCGGCCGAGACACCTACAGCAGCCATCACCGAGCTGGCGGTGAGGGTGAGCAGCAGCACGATCATCGTCTGATCGCCGCTGATGAGCTGTCCGATGAGGGCCAGGGCGAAGGCGAACACGCCCAGCCCGAAAAGCACCTTGGAGCCTGGTGTCAGCAGCATCGCTGCCTCCGTCGATCAGCCATGGGCCTTGCTGATGAAGAAGAGGGCTACGAGGATGACGGCCCAGGCGATGTTGCCGTATTGCCAGAACATGGCGACGGCGCGGACCGGCTCGGACCTCTCGCGACCGAAGTGGCCGGCGAGGGTGCGGCAGCCGACGACGACGATCATGAGGATTCCGATCACGATGTGCACCAGGTGATAGGTGATGAGCAGGTTGTACATGGTGCCGTAGGCATGGCGGGCGATCCCGAACGGTGCTTTCGACATCGAGTACCACTGGAGGTTCGCCATGGCGAGGCCAAAGACCACGGTGAGCACCATGGCCGCGATGGCGTTGCCGATGTCATGACGACGTACGGCGAAGACGGCCCACCCCATCGAGATGGCGGACATGACGGCAGTGATCGTCACCACCATCGGTAGGTAGATGTCGAGCTTCACGCCCTTGGGAGGCCACGAGGCAGCCCCGCCCTTCAGGGTGAAGAACGCGGCCAGCAGCGCTCCCAGCAGCATGAGATCGGCGGCCAGGACCAATGTCATGGCGAGCACGGTTGCCCCGGGGATCGCCGGGGGCGAGGCCGTGACTCTGGCTGTCCCCGACGGCAATGCCAGGGGCGCCGAGGATTCGGCGGGCGCCGCGCCGGTCGGCGACGTTGTCGTTACTGCCGTCATCGGCTGACTCCTGCGGGGGTGGGTTCTGCATCGGTCTCGCGTTCTGACGACGCCTCCGGCTGCGGCGCGGAGGTGACGGGCGAGATTCCGGCGGCGGCCAGGTCGAGCACGGGTGCCTCGGAGCGAACCTCGGGAACGGCGTGAAAGTTGTGCAGTGGTGGTGGCGACGCCGTTGCCCATTCGAGGGTGTGGCCGTCCCACGGGTCGGCCTCAGCCTCCCGCCCGTAACGGAGCACGACGCTCAGCACGATGTTGACGATCAGCACCAGCACGGCCAACCCCAGGATCGACGCCCCGATGGTGGAGGCGATATTCGCCGGTTCCCAGCCTTTGTCGGCGGGGTACGTGGCCAGGTGGATGTGCATGTGTTGGAGACCGAGCACGTACATCGGCAGAAAAGCCAGTTGAGTGCCGACGAGGAGCAGAAGGAACTGGATCCGTCCGAGGCCGGCGCCGAGATGGCGACCCCAGAGCTTTGGCGCCCAGTAGTGCAGGGCGGCGACGATGGCGAACGTGGCCGTGCCGAAGTACAGCGTGTGCTGGGTTGCCACCGCCCAGTAGGTGCGCTGGGTTCCGGTGCCGGCGCGCACGGCGAGGGCTGCTGCACCCAGGAGGCCGACGGCGAGCACGGTGATCGCTCCGAGCGCGTGGAGCATTGGGACGGCGCGGAGATCGGGGCGGGCACCGACGGTTCCGGTACGTGAGCTCTTGTCGGCCAGTGCCGATCCGAGAGTGGCCAGCCAGTTGAGGACGAGGGATGCCACCGGGAGGAGTACGAGCAGGGCTCCGGCGGCGAATGCGTACCTGATGTTGCCGAGGCCCGAAAGTTCGCTGCCCCATCCGGCGAACGCCAGTACCCCGACGGCGCCAAGCGCAGCAAGAGCCCGGCCGTGGTCGAACAGGCGCCGGCGCGAGAAGACGGCGACGATCTCGGTGATGACGCCCAGGGCCGGCAGTAACAAGGCCCACAAAAGGGGATAGGCGGCGAACCAGAAGAGCCGTGGCCACATGGCCGCGTTACCGCCACCCGAGCCGGTGAAGCCGTTGAAGACGTGGCCGCCGTAGTGGCGATCGGCGAAGAGCATGGCCAGGGCGCCCAGCAGCACGGGGAGCGCGAGAAGGAGCACGGCACTCGACACGAAGACCGACCATGTGAAGACCGGCGACCGGCGCTGGGTCAGCCCCGGCGCCCGGAATTTCACGATGGTGACGATCAGATTGACTGCGGCGATGAGAAGGGCGACGCCAACGGTGATGAGCCCGAGGATCAGCAGGTCGAGGGCGTCACCTCTGCGCCCCGGCCCTTCGGCGAGCGGCGTATTGAGGGCCCACCCATTAATCACGCTCGCACCTGAGACGAAGGGGGACGTGACGATGGCGGCGGCCCCGGCCACGAGAATCCACAGTGAGAACGCCTGCAGCCGCGGGAAGGCGAGGCGGCTGGCGCCGATCTGGAGCGGCACCATCGCCGTGGCCAACCCGATCCATGCGGGAGCCAGGAAGAGGAAGATCCCGAAAACACCGTGAAGGGTGAACAGTTGGCGATAGGTCGTGCCCTGGACCACACCGGCGTCGGGCGCGCTGAGCTGGGCCCGCAGGACCAGCGCCAGCACCCCAGTGGCAACAAGGAAGATCATGGCCACGGCGATGAAAAGGGTGCCCACCGTCTTGTGGTCGGCGCTGCGGCCCCCGGCGTCAGCTTTGCTTGTCGTCGTCGTAGTTGTTGTCGTAGTGGTCATCGCTGTCGTCAGTATTTCAGCCGCGCACCAGCTGATCTACGGCCATGGCGCCGAAGAGCAGCGTGACGTAGGTAATCGAGTAGCCGAACAATCGCATTGCCCGCTCCGGCGTCGCGTGCTTGACCAGTTGCATGGCGTAGTAGGTGAATGCGGCGCCGAGAACCAAGGCGGCGACAGCGTAGATCGCGCCCATGTCGCCGAGGGGCCAGAACAGCAGCGTCGCCGCCCAGAGCACGAGCGTGTAGCCGACGATACGGCGCGCCGTGGCGTCGAGACTGACGACGACAGGAAGCATCGGGACGTCGGCCGCCGCGTAATCCTCCCGGTAGCGGATGGCCAGGGCCCAGAAGTGGGGAGGTGTCCACAAGAAGATGATGCCGAACAGGACGATCGGCGCGAGTCCGAGCGAGTTGGTGACGGCGGCCCAGCCGACGAGCACGGGGACGGCGCCGGCGGCGCCACCGATCACGATGTTCTGGGTCGAGGTGCGCTTGAGCCAGATCGTGTACACGAAGACGTAGAAGAGGGTCGCGCTCAGAGCCAACAGGGCGCTCAGGGGGTTGACGAGCGTCGAGAGCGCGACAGCCGCGGCGACCTCCAAACCAATCGCGAAGATCAGGGCGTTGCGGGGCGTGACGGCGCCGGTCACGAGCGGCCGCTTCTGGGTGCGGGCCATAAGCCGGTCGATGTCGCGGTCGACGTACATGTTGAGGGCATTGGCGCCGCCGGCCGCAAGGGCCCCGCCGAGGAGGGTGGCCAGGATCAGCCACCCGGAAGGAAGCCCACGGTCGGCCACGATCATCGTCGGAACGGTGGTGACAAGGAGGAGCTCGATGATGCGC
>JALZBN010000152.1 GCA_030947365.1 Actinomycetota bacterium | reverse complement strand
GTAGCGACGTGTGCCGCTCCACCAAGGCGCGCCGCGCGCCGTCGTCGACCACCACAGTGCCCGATGCCCGCACGGCGAACGCGATCCACAGCTTGCGGGCCGGCAGCCGCCGATCATGCGGGAGCACGACGGTGCCTACTCCGGAAACCCCGTCGATTGCGCCGGTTAACACCGCAGGACGATCCGCGCTGGCGATGACCACCCGCACCCCCGACCATGCTGCGATCTTGGCTGCTGCCAACTTCGACGCCATCCCCCCGCTGCCCCGCTCAGTTCCGGCGCCTCCGCCCGCGACCCGCTGGAGCTCGTGGTCGACCTCGACGATCTCCTCGATGAGGGATGCACTCTCGTCGAGTCGCGGGTCGCCGCTCAGGACACCGGGGATGTCGGTCAGCATCACGAGCACATCAGCACCGACGAGGTTCGACACCAGCGCGGAAAGCAGGTCGTTATCGCCGAAGCGGATCTCGTCGTCGGTGACGGCGTCGTTCTCGTTCACGACAGGAACCACCCCAAGATCGAACAGCCGCCGCATAGTGCCCGTGGCGTGCAGGTATTGCGATCGCTGAATGAAATCGTTGGGAGCGAGCAGCACCTGCCCACCAACGAGGCCATGAGCGGCGAGGGCGTCGTCGTACACGCGCATCAACCGGCTCTGCCCCACAGCCGAAACCGCCTGAAGGGTGGCTATATCAGCAGGACGTGACGCGCCCAAGCCAAGGGCCGGAAGGCCCGCCGCGATCGCGCCGGACGTGACGATCACGATGCGGTGACCGAGGCCTCGCAGCGCGGCCACTTCGGTGCAGAGCTTGTCGACGGCCGCGCCGGCGATCTCGCCCTCGTCGTCGGTGATGGACGACGTGCCGATCTTGGCCACGATGATCATCGCCGTCGGCGCCCACCCTCGGCCGCCGGTCGCTCATACTCGCCCCCCGCGTCGCCGTCGTTCCTGTACTCGAACGTGAGCCGACCGATGTGAACCGTGTCGCCCTCCCGCGCCCCGGCGCGCGCCAGGGCCCGGTCGACGCCGAGCCGGCGCAGTCGGTTGTGGGCATAGGCGAGGGCCTGGGCGTCGGTCAGGTCGCTCAGGGCGACGGCGCGCTGGGCGGCCTGTCCGAGCACGACATAGCCGCCGTCGGGCGACCGCTCGATCTGGACACCTTCGGCCGCCGGGCGGTGCACCACGAACGCCTCCTGCAGCGGCGCAGCGGCGCGCGCCTCGGTGACGAACGCAGCTGTTCTCCGCAGTAGCGGATCGAGGCCCTCCCCGGTGACGGCCGAGATGGCGAACTCGCCGGCCCACGCGGTCGTGGCCACATCGGTCTTTGTGCCCACGACCAGGCGCGGCCGGGTCAGCAACTCCGGCTGATAGCTACCGAGCTCGTCGACGAGTACGCGCTCCTGCTCCTCGGGCGACGCCTCCGCGAGCGGCCCCAAGTCGACGAGAACGAGCAGCACCCGAGCCCGCTCGACGTGCCGCAGGAACTGGTGGCCGAGTCCCCGGCCCTCACTGGCGCCCTCGATGAGCCCCGGGATGTCGGCCACCACGATCTCGTGGTCGTCGACGCGTACCACTCCGAGGTGCGGCTCCAACGTGGTGAACGGATAGTCCGCGATCTTGGGCTTGGCCGCCGAAATGCGCGAGATAAGGGTGCTCTTGCCGGCGTTCGGGAAGCCGACGAGGGCCACGTCGGCCATGAGCTTGAGCTCGAGTCGCAACCAGCGCTCGCAGCCCTCCTCGCCCTGCTCCGCGAACGACGGGGCGCGCCGGCGATTCGAAAGGAACCGCGCATTGCCCTTGCCCCCGCGCCCGCCCGCGGCCGCCAGCCAGGTGTCGCCGGGTGCCACGAGATCGGCGATCACCAGACCGTCGGTGTCCTTTACGACGGTACCGACCGGAACTCCCACCTTCTTGTCACCACCGTTGGCGCCGTGGCGAGCCTTGCCCGAGCCGTGGGTGCCGTTGTCGGCGCGCCGGTGCGGGTGGTCACGAAACGCGAGTAGCGACGCGACCTCGGGGTCGGCGACAAGCCACACGTCGCCACCTCTGCCCCCGTCGCCCCCGTCGGGACCACCGCGAGGCGTGTGGGCCTCCCGGCGAAACGACACCGATCCTGCGCCGCCGTCACCGCCCCGGACGTTGAGCTGGGCCTCGTCGACGAACCCGGCCACTTGGGCCGCGGTCCCTAGTCGCCGGAGATGACGTCGACCAGCTTGCGACCCTTGCGCCGGCCGAACTTCACCTTGCCCTCGGCTAAAGCGAACAGCGTGTCGTCGCCGCCGCGGCCGACACCCTCACCGGGGTGAAAGTGAGTGCCGCGCTGGCGCACGATGATGGTGCCCGGGTGCACGACCCCGCCGTCGTAAACCTTCACGCCGAGGCGCTTCGAGACTGAGTCACGGCCATTTCGGGTCGAACCTCCACCCTTGGTCTTCGACATGTCAGGCTCCTGTGGTTCCGGTGATCCCGGTGATCTCGATGGTGGAGTACTTCTGGCGGTGTCCCCAACGGCGACGTTGGTTGGTCTTGTTCTTGTAGGTGAAGCCCCGGATCTTGGGCCCCTTGGCGTCGCCGACGATGCGGGCCTTCACTGCCGCGCCGGTGAGATCGCCGGCCTTGGCCACGATCGTCTCACCGTCGACGACGAGCACCGGCGTGAACGAGATCTCCTGGTCAACCTCGCCGGACGGGCCCAGCCGCTCGACCTCGAGCTGGTCGCCCTCGGCCACCCGATACTGCTTCCCACCTGTCTTGATAACCGCGTACATCGCTACAGCCTACAAGAGGCTGTCGTCGAGGACGATCCCGCGCCCCGAACAGGTCGGGCAGGTCGTCGAAAACGACTCGACCAGACCCTCGGAGACCCGCTTCCTCGTCATCTGCACGAGCCCCAGCTCGGAGATGTCGAAGACCTGGGTGCGGGTCTTGTCGCGCGCCAAGGCGTCTTTGAACACGCGCAGCACGTCTTCACGATTCTTGCGGATCTCCATGTCGATGAAGTCGATGACGATGATGCCGCCGATGTCGCGAAGGCGGAGCTGGTGGGCAATCTCCTCGGCCGCCTCCAGGTTGTTGCGGTACACCGTCTCCTCGAGGTTTTTGGTGCCGACGTTCTTGCCGGTGTTGACGTCGATGACGGTGAGTGCCTCGGTGCGCTCGATGATCAGCGAGCCTCCCGAGGGAAGCCACACCTTGCGGTCGAGGGCCTTGTGGAGCTGTTCGTGGATGTGCTGGCGCTCGAAGAGCGGCAAGCTGGGATCGTCGTAGAGCTCGACGCGGTCGGCGAGTTCGGGGATCAGGGCGGCGACGTAGTCGTGAACCTCTTTGTGCAGCTCGGGGTCGTCGATCATGACGCCGCGGTACTCACGGTTGAACTCCTCGCGTATGACCCGCACCGCGAGCGTGGGCTCGCGGTAGAGCAGCGCCGGCGCGCCCGAGCGCTTCCGCAGTGCCTCGATGCTGTTCCACTGGTCGACGAGGCGCTCGACATCGCGCCGCAACTCGTCGGCCGTCACCCCCTCGGCCGCCGTGCGCACGATGAGGCCGCGGCCTTCAAGTCGCGCGCCGTCGAGAATCTTGCGCAGCCGCTTGCGCTCGTCGTCGGCCAGACGCTTCGAGATGCCATAGGTCGCGCTGCCCGGGAGCAGGACGACGAAGCGACCGGCGATCGAGACCTCCTGGGTGAGGCGGGCGCCCTTGGTGCCGATCGGGTTCTTCGTGACCTGGCACACGATCGTCTGCCCCGGACGCAGCAGCTCTTCAATACGCGCCGGCGCCTTCTCCTCCACGTCTTCGAGGTCGTACTGGAGGTCGCCGCGGTAAAGCACCGCGTTTTTGGGCGTGCCGATGTCGACGAACGCGGCCTCCATTCCCGGCAGCACGTTCTGGACCTTGCCCAGGTAGATGTTGCCGTGGATCTGGGCCGTGTCGTCGGCCGGGCGGGAAACGTAGTGCTCGATGAGCGCCCGGCCCTCCAGCACCGCGATCTGGGTGGCGTGGGGCCGGGAATGGACAGCCATGAGGTAACGACCGACCGGCCGGCCCTTGCGCTCGCGGCCTCGGCGCCGCTCGAGGGCCTCCTCGTCGAGCTCGATCGGCGCGCCGTTGTTGGTGGCCGACTGGCCGCCATCCACGGGACGGACTGCGCCCGAACCCCGAGACTTGCCGCCCCGGCGCCGGCGGCGCTTGGCCGGCGCGCTTGCCGGCGCGCTGGCGTCGGCGTCGGCCGTTGCGTCAGGCGCCGGTGAGGTAACGC
>JALZBN010000151.1 GCA_030947365.1 Actinomycetota bacterium | reverse complement strand
GCGCGACAGAAGTCGAAGCTCGCCGGGACGATTCGCGGCTCGTACTTCGTGATCAAGGGCGATTACTGAGCCCGGCGAGTCTCACTGCATGGAAACCGAGCGCGTTAGGGCTCACGCCGACATCGACGGGAACCGGCTGGGTGCGCGGGGTCCCTGGAGGGCGATCGCATCACCGCGGCCGGCCAGGTGTTCCGGATGGCGATGTACCACGAGAACCACCTGGACAAGGACTACAAGATCGCCAACCGGGTCGAGGTGTTCGACGAGCCGCGGGCCATCGCGTGGCAGCCTCGGGATCGACCCACGCGCCCCGGGTCTGGTCGACGAGCGCAACCGGCAAGGCTCGGTCAGCGTCCGGAAGAACTGATTGCCTCCGTACGCCCATAGCCCGGCCCGCCTGACAAGATCACCCACAACAGAACAGCCGGAGGCGAAATCGAGTGAACCCGGTCGAGCGCGTCGTCCGCCAGGTGGACGGCTTCCAGCAGTCGCACCGGCCCCTGGCGATCGGCTTCGGCGTGATCAAGAAGTTCGGTGACGATCGTGCTGGGTCTCTTGCCGCCCTGATCGCCTACTACGGCTTCCTTGCCATCTTCCCGCTCCTGCTCTTGTTGACCACCGCACTGGGCTTCGCCATGGACCGCAACAGCGATCTCAAGGAGTCCGTACTTCGCTCGGCACTGCGTGACTTTCCTATCGTCGGCCAGCAGCTTGGGCAGGCCATTCACCCCCTTCAGGGCAACCTCTTCGCTCTCACCGTCGGCGTCGTCGGCCTCGTTTGGGGCTCGCTCGGCGTCACCCAGGCGGGTCAGCTGGCAATGGCCGAAGTGTGGAACGTGCCCGGCGTCGCCCGACCGCCTTTCGTCAGCCGGCTGTTGCGGGGACTGGGCCTGTTGTGTGTGCTCGGCGGGGGCATCGTGGCCACGACTGTGATCGCCTCTCTGTCGGCCTTCGGCGGTGGCGTGGCGCTCAAGGTCGCCGGCGTGGCCCTTTCGGTCGCGCTCAACATCGGACTTTTTGCGGTTGGCTTCCGGGTGCTGACGGTCCGCAGCGTGGCGACCAGGTCTCTGCTGCCCGGTGCGATCTTGGGGGGAGTGGGCTGGTCGGTGCTCCAAGTGCTCGGCGCGTATCTTGTGGGCCACCAGCTCCGCCACGCGTCCCAGGTCTATGGGTACTTTGCATCGGTGCTGGGGCTCGTTTCCTGGCTGTTCCTCGGTGCTCAGCTCACTCTGTACGCCGCCGAGGCCAACGTGGTGTGGGCTCGCCAGCTGTGGCCTCGTAGCATCGTGCAGCCGCCGCTCACCGATGCCGACAAACGGGCCTTCGACGACATAGCCCTCCAAGGCGAGCGTCGCCCCGAGCAGTCGGTGAAGTCGATCTGGGACGACGACGCCACGGCGTCGCCGTCCGACCCTGAGTCGACGACACATCGGCCAACCGGCGTCGACGACGACCGGGCCAGTCCAAACCCCTGATCCCGGCAGCCAGACGTTGTACTGCAGCGGCGATTGGTGGCTGATCGACGCCGACGGGTGACATCATGCAGTCCTGCCCCGTTACTTCCACCTCGAGCGCTACCCCGGCAAGCATGTCGCCATCGACATGGCGACAGACGAAGTCGTCCTCACGGCGGCCACCCCGCAGGAGCTGCATGAGCAGATCCAGGCTCAGGATCTGCGGAACGTAATGGTGATGCGTGCGCCCAGGGACGACGAGCCGCTCTTCGTCGGCGCCGGCTGATCCACGGCGGTGGCGAAGCCGTACCCGTGGATTTATTCGTACTCAGCCGAGCGGGTGCCCGGCGGGATCGAGAGGTTCTACGGCCGATCGTCCCAGTGAGCCTGGCAGGCGCCCTGGCGCGAATGGAGTTGAACTCAGGCCTCATCGACAGTGGCTCAGAGAACGTTGCTCGCTGCCGACGACGCCACCCAGTTCAAGTCTTGGCACGCTGACGTTGGTTTTATCCCCGGGTGGCAGGCGCCATTCCCAATTCTCCTCGGCTAAGTCGGTTTCCTCGACCAGTCCTGCCGCCATTTCGCGCAGCTTGCTGTTCGTGCTGGGACGCTCACCGGGGTATCTCGAAGGCCTCGTCGGCGCTCACGCCCTGCTGTGCCATCAGGATGCCCTTGGCCCGGCCAATAAGGTCACGACCCTGGACCGCCGCCTGCATGTGCTCATCGTGACGCGCACTCGACAACGCCACCGCTGCGTGAGTCGCGAACACCGAACCGATCGCCAACGCCTCATCATCGAACGGCTGAACGCCCAGCTTGGCCCACTATGCTTGGCGCTCGTCGGATCGGCAAAGCCGCTTCGAACTTGCCCCGGACCCTGGCGCCTCTTTGACTCTGTTCCCCGACCAGGACGTCTGGATGGCTCCCTTTGGATCGGCATCTCCGGCGGTCGCAACCAGCGCGCGCCGAACGACTGGGCCTCAGCGGTGACCGGTGACCGGAGAATCCGCATCCTCGCCAAGTTGAGTGACAGCGGCGACGGCGACGTGACAGCGGCGCGGCTGTGCGATGTGTGCCGCGACGTCACTGGAATGACCGGCGCTGGGATCATGCTGATGAGTGGCGACCTGCCCCTCGGGTCGGCATGCACTACCGGTGAGGTGAGTGACCTTGTCGAGGACTTGCAGTATTCGCTCGGCGAGGGCCCCTGCGTCGACGCCCACCACCAGAACCGGCCAGTTCTCGAGCCTGATCTTGCCAACCCGTCGACGCCGCGGTGGCTGGCCTTCAGCGGACCGGCCCTTGGTGCGGGGGTACGGGCGATCTTCGGCTTCCCCCTCGTAGTTGGAGCGGTACGCCTCGGCGCCTTGAACCTCTACGCCGACGTGCCGGGACCGCTCAGCGACGAACAACACGCCGACGCACTCGTATTGGCAGCGATCGCGGCCAAAGCGGTGTTGGCAATGCAGGGGCCGAGCCGGGATGGCGCACTGGCGGCCGAGCTCGAGGAGGGCTCGAACTTCCAGTACGTCGTGCACCAGGCAGCGGGCATGGTGTCGGTGCAGGTCGAGGTCAGCGTCGCCGACGCGCTCCTCCGACTCCGTGGGTATGCCTTCGCCAACGAGCGCACCCTTCGCGATGTCGCCAACGCCGTGGTCGACCGACGCCTTCGCTTCGACGACCGAGACGGCTAGCGCCATCCATGGATCTACGATGGGGCCGAGGCCGCCGGCCGAGACCTTTAGACCGGGAGGGTCGACATGCCTAGAGAAGCGTTGCTCGCTCGGACATTGGTGGAGCTGGCCGATAGCCTCGTCGAGGACTTCGACGTGGTCGAGATCCTCACGCTTCTCGCCGACAGGTGCGTCGAGGTGATCGATGTCGCCGCCGCCGGCCTGATGCTTGCCTCCGCCGCCGGCGAACTGCGCGTGTTGGCCTCGTCGAGCGAGGCGATGCGTGTCCTGGAGCTCTTCGAGGAGCAGGCCGAGGAAGGCCCGTGCGTGGACTGCTACCGCAGCGGTAAACCCATCGTGAATCTCGAACTGGGCGAGGTCAACAGCCGCTGGCCCCGCTTCGGTCCCAAGGCCCTCGAGGCCGGCTTCCAGTCGGTGCACGCTCTGCCGATGCGCCTGCGAGGCGACACGATCGGCGCCCTCAACCTGTTCCGGGTTGATGAGGGCGAGATGAGCGAGGCTGACGTGGTCGCTGCCCAAGCCCTCGCCGACGTGGCGACCATCGCCATCCTGCAGCAGCGTGCGGCGCGAGATGCACAAGTCGTGAACGAACAACTGAGCCAGGCTCTCAACACGCGAATCGTGATCGAACAGGCCAAGGGTGTCGTCGCCGAGCGGGCCGGCCTCAACATGGAGCTCGCGTTCGCTCGGTTACGAAACCACGCCCGCAGCCACAGCCTCCGCCTTGTCGATGTAGCCGAGGCCGTAAGTAGCAAAGCCCTCCCCGTGTCATCCCTCGACAAGTAACCAGCGCCAAGCGCGCTCCTGCAGTCGGCCGTTCGGCTCCGATCAGGAAATGTGGGTTATGGCGATATCTGACCAACCGCAATGGCGGGGAGCGTCGGTCGGTCGGGAGGTGGGTCCCGTTCGATCGTCAGGAGGAACCTGGTTACGACGGACGGATTGGCGAACATGACGGTGTCCGGGCGGCGTCCCAACACTGCGGCGGGCGTGACGCCAGCGCTGTCGACCCGCCACAACTCATAGGTCTGACCGTCCGTAAGCCGAGGAAGGGTGCTGTACATCGCAAAGCCGGTACCGCCGCCAACGCGGCTCACCACTGTCAGCACGG
>JALZBN010000150.1 GCA_030947365.1 Actinomycetota bacterium | reverse complement strand
ATGAGCGATGTCACCGCGACGGCAGGCAGGCTGGCGAGCGTGCTGAGCTGCTGCGCAGTTCGGACGTCGTTCGTCCTCGCGGAGATTGCGATACCTACCCAGATGGACCAGCCGGTGAGGAGCGGGGTGAACACCAGTTGGGCGAGCAGCTCGGGGCCGTGGATGACCGCGGGAGCGATGCCGGGATGTGCGAACAGTTCGACGACAGCGATAAAGACGGCGTAGACGGCGTAGGCGATGACCAGGGACGGCACGAACGCCGCCAACGCCTTCCCAAGCAGGAACTCCTCGCGGCGGATCGGCGTCGTGAGGATCGGCTCGAGGGTGCCCTGCTGGCGCTCACCGACCACCGAGTAGGAGGCGAGCGTTGCCGGCACGAGCGCAGGAATGGCCAAAAGGAAGAGCAGCGGGTCCTGATGCGCGAGTGCCCGTGACGCATTCGAGGAAACGACCAAGATTGCAATCAGCGGCTGGATGATGATGACGAGGGGGAAGATCGCCATCGCCACGATGATGGCGCCGCTGCGCCGATACTCGCGCAGCTCCTTGCGGAACACGGCCCGGACGCGCCGGGTGCTCAGGCTCATCTCTGGTCTGTTTCCTGGTTGTCGGCGATGAGCTGCAGGTAGACGTCTTCGAGCGAGTGACGGGATTCACCGATGGCCAGCACGTCGACGTCGGCGGCCACCAGTGCCCGGGCCACGGCTGGCGCCGCGACCTCCGGATCGGATACGGCCAGGATGTAGGTAGCCGGGCCGTCTTGGCGCCAGCTGTCGACGGCCGGGGGGCCGGTGAAGACGCGGCTCGGTTCCCGAAGGGGGGCGAGGGTCTTGACGATGAGTGTCTTGGCGAACAGCCGATCGCGAAGCTCGTCCGGCCGGCCGATCGTGCGCAGCGTCGTGTTCAGGATCGCGACTCGGTCGCAGAGGCGTTCGGCTTCTTCGAGTCGGTGGGTCGTGAGGAAGATGGTCACGCCCCGCCGCCGGAGCTCATCAATCAGTTCGTGCACGTCGCGGGCCGCGACCGGGTCCAGTCCGGAGGTCGGCTCGTCGAGGAACAGCACCTCCGGGTCGCTGAGCAGCGCCCGTGCCAGGGCGACCCGCTGGCGCAGACCCTTGGACAGGGTGCCGCACGCATCGCCGGCCCGGTCGGCCAAGTTGACCGCCCCCAAAGCGCGGTCAATACGATCCTTTGGTTGTGGAACCTCGTACAGGTCGGCGAAGCATTCCAGGTTCTCGGCCACGCTGAGCCGCAGATACAAGCCGGGCGACTCCGGCATGATCGAGATCTTGCGGCGGATCTCCACCCCGTTCTCCGGGGTGACAGGGAGCCCCGCGACCGTCGCCGAGCCGGACGTGGGCGCGATGAGTGTTCCGAGTGTGCGCACCGTCGTGGTCTTGCCGGCTCCGTTCGGCCCGAGGAACCCGAACACCTCGCCATAGCCGATCTCGAACGAGACGTCTTGGAACGCGACTCGGTCACCGAACCGCTTACCGAGACCATCGGCCGACAGCGCTGGACCGCCACTCGCGCCACCAGCAGACGGCGAGGTCGACTCCTCCAAAGTCACGAACCTCGCGCCCGACCCGATCCGATCAGCGGCGACAAAGGCAATCTCGTCCCTGAGCTGTGAGAGGGGAGCCGGCCCCCGACCACGGGCCCCGACAGCTGCGTCATCCTCCCAGTCTGCCCGTCGCCGACCTGCTCGCTCCAGACCAGCTCGTCCAGTCGCGAACGGAGAAGGTGATACCTCTGGATCTTGTTGATGGCTGGCTCACCGCATCGAGCACTGGAGTGGATCACGGAGAAGAGGGTTGCCCTCGCCGACCCCAGATTCCGAGAGCTCTACCTCGCGTGCGACCGGGCCTTGGACTGGGACCCGGCCGACCCCCGACTCGTTGAGCTCGCCGACGCCATGGTGGCCCTCGCCGAGCACCGACAGGACGAACCGCAACCGGCGGAGTCACCGTCAGACGACGACCCGCCCGTTGCCGCCCTGTTGTCGTCGTATTTCGACAAGCGGTCCCCCTCGTGGAAGCGGTTGAACGAACTCTGCGCGGACAGAATGCGGGCGACGGAACGGTCCTGAGTGCCCCCCCTCCGGAACGTGTCCGTTGCTTCTCCAAACGAGACGCCATTCATTCGTACCTACGGCTGCTGTTGCAGGCACCGGCGGGTGCCCTTGAGCGTCAGCAAGAGACAGTGCGCTCAGGTCAGGCCCCGCACAGATCACCGCCGGGATCCACTGCGAGTGGCCGACCCCGGCGAGGATGCGGGCGGGAGCGAAGATGGCGAATGCCTCGATGACGGTCACCACGAGGCGGCTTCGGAACAGGCCTCGTGTGCGGGCGCGACTCCGGTCAGCCGACGGACTGGGCAAGCGCGACGATGATCCCCTCAGGGCCTCGGACGTAGGCCATCCGCCAAGAGCCGTCGTACTCGCCGATTCCGCCCACCAACCCGTAGCCGGCGGACGTCACCTGGTCAACGGCGGCGTCGAGGTCGTGAACCTCGAAGGCGACGCTTCGCAAGCCGACCTCGTTGGCCATGGCGGCCGGTGAGCCCAGTACGCAGCTGGGCCGGACGAAGCAAGAGAGCTCGACGCGTGTGCCGTTGTCAGGAGGCCGGAGCATCACGATCTCGGTTCTCGATCCCGGGATTCCGATGACAGTGTCGATGAACTTGCCCTCCACGAACGTCCTCCCCTCGATCTCCAGGCCCAACGCGACGAAGAACTGCGTCGCGGCATCAAGGTCGGCGACGGTGATGCCAACGTGGTCGAACCGCCGTACGTGTGACATGTCGTTCTTCCTCCATGCTCGTGACCCGGCGCACGATCCCGTGTGGCAGCTCCGCCAGAAGTGCTTCTATGGCGACACATCGCAAGTCGCTGCGACGTCTCCGTTGCCCGACAGCAGGCACCCGGATTATGCCCGCTTCAGGCGCGTCCCGGGTGGCCCATACCGCCGGAACAGTGGCAGAACGCGTCGTCTTCCGTCGTCTTCCGCCCAGGGCGTCGTTAGCGGGCGACCACCGACCACGAACCGCTGAGCCGACGGTTGGAGCGGGCTACCTTGAGGCCATGGCAATTGTCGACGACCTGCTCGCGAATCCCGGCTTGTACATCGGTGTCGACCGGCTCACCGGCAGCGACCATACCGGGGTCGCTCGCATCGTGGTCACGCCGTTACCCGGGCGGTCAGGGGTGACCCTCGACTACGACGTCGTTAATGTCGCCAAGCCAGAGAACGGCCGAAGTCATGTCGAGCACACGATGATCGCTCGCACCCATGGGGGCGGCGCCGTCATGGTGATCGGCCATCCCCATGCGGAATCAGTGGCCGTACTTCGCGAAACGGAGCCCGGCGTCTTCGAACCTGGCGACGAGCTGGCGGCGTTTCCGATGAAGGTCGTTGTGTCGGTGCCGGAGCCCCGACGGATTCGCCATTCATGGTGGTACGGACGCCCTGGAGACATCGCCGTTGAGCGTGACGTCTCAGACGTAACGCTGCAGTCGTAATCACGACCTGCGTCCCTGATCGTCTGCCCGCGTTCCCTTGGCGATCATCCAAGGGGACCCGGCACGAGTATCCCCGAACGCCGGCTGCAGGTTCACGTCGAGAACGTCCGATGGCCCTTTGTGTTCTACAAGAACGGGCTCTCAATCAACGTCGCGTACCCGCTTGACGACTCGAAGCACCGAGCGGTCGGGTTCAAGCTCTCCGAAGGCATGGAGGTCCCCGCCGAGCTCGGCTCGTTCAAATTCGCGCGAGGGAAGTCGAGGCTGGCCGGCACGATCCGCGGCTCGTACTTCAACATCAAGGGCGAGTACTGACAGCCTGGTCGCCGGCATGCCCGGCCTGCCCCCTAACGCCTGCTCAGCGAGCCTCTAGGTGCGCTGCCGCTTCGCGATAGCGAACGCCGGGGATGAGGTGGACGCCGTCGAAGGCGCCGCTTGCGGCGATCTCGTGCGCGAGCTCGCACGCCAAGCCGACGCCAGCGGCCCGGTCGTGCTCGATGGCGTCGATCCATTGCTCGGGAACCGTGATCTCGGGTATGTCGGCTCCGAGTTTGCGGGCCATTGACGCGCTGGGGAGAACCATCACCCCGGCGTAGACCTTGCCGTCGAACTGGACGGTGTCGCGCCAGGCGAGTAACCGCTCCAGGTCGAACGACACCTGGACGAAGAGCAAGTCGGCGGTGCGCTTCCACGACGGAAGCGGTTGAAGTCGGGTCGTCACCCCGGCGCGGAATCCGAGGG
>JALZBN010000020.1 GCA_030947365.1 Actinomycetota bacterium | reverse complement strand
CAGAAGATCTCTGGCGCGGGGATGACGTTCACCACCCTGCACACGCCGGGCCACACCAAGGGCTCGGTGTGCTTCCTCCTCGAGGTGGAGGGTGAGACACCGGTGCTGTTCAGTGGCGACCATCTCTTCGCCGGTTCGATCGGACGGTTCGATTTACCGGGTGGCTCGAAGGATGAGCTCTTGGCCTCGATGGAGGCCAAGATCCTTCCCCTCGATGACGCCGTCGACGTGCTGCCTGGCCACGGCCCGGCCACCACGATCGGCAAGGAGCGCGCGACCAACCCGTTCCTCACCGGCCTCGTGGGCCGCTAGAGCACCCAGTGGTTCTCCCGGTACCAGGCGATCGTGTTGCCGATACTCGCGGCGAGGTCGGTCTCTTTGAACTCGAAGCCCGTCGAGCGCAGGGCGTCGACGCTGAGACGATTGTTGATGTTGGACTTCCGCATCAGCCGCAGCCGCTCCGGCGAAAGGAGTATGTCGTCGGTCATCCCCGCGGCGCGCATCTCGCCGCGCACGCGCCGGCGCTCGTCAATCGGAGGGCCGCAGTCGGGATCGTCGCTGATCGTTACCTCCATGCCGAAGTCGGCGGCGATCACCGACGCCAGGTCGTGACTCGTCGGGTAGGTGTCGAGTACCACGTTGAAGGCCCTGCCGACCGCGTCGTCGTGGGCCGCCAAGTGCAGGCACGCGCCGACGAGGTCGTCGATGTGCAGCAGGCGCTGCTCGATGGGCTCGCGGTGCACGACCACGTCGGGCGCGCCGGCGAAGTGTTCGATGGCCACGTCGAGGATCGCGCTGGCGAGGAGCTTCACGTTGCCCGGCCCGTAGACCGTGACCGGGCGGAGGACGACGGCCGGAAATCCGGCGGCGCTCGCCGCCCAAACCGCCTCTTCGGCGCCCCACTTGGCCTTGCCGTACCCGCGGCTCGGCCGGGGCTGCACGTCTTCTCGCACCGGGAGCGGTAGCTGCACCTCCTCGCCGTAGATCGACGTGGAGCTCATATGCAAAAAGCGCTCGACGCCCGCGGCGCGCGCCGCGCCGACAAGGCGCGCCGTGCCGCCGACGTTCGACCGTTCCATTTCCTCCTGCGACGACTTCGAGCTCGACGCGCCGGCCAGGTGGAACACGCGGGACGCGCCATCGACCAGGGGGCCAAGCTCGGCGCCGTCGGCGGCCAGGTCGGCCACCCGCCAGTCGACGGATGCCGGCAGTCCCTCAGGGCGCGCGCAGCGCCCGCACGACCGCACCTCCCAGCCAGCGTCGATAAGGGCGGGGATCAGGTGCGACCCGATGAAGCCCGACCCGCCGGTGACAAGTGCGGTGCCCTCGTTCATCGCCCAGAAACTACCGCCCTAGAATTTCCGGTATGGACGTCTCCGTGTACTTCAAGCCCGACTGCACGAACTGCCAGACGACCCAGGGTCTGCTCCAGGAACGGGGCATCGACGCCGACTACGTGCGATATCTCGACACCGCGCCATCGAAGCAGGAGCTTGAGCGGGTCATGGGCATGCTCGGCACCGACGACGCTCGGGAGATCATCCGCGAGAAGGAGCCCGTCTACGACGAGCTGGGTCTGGCCTCGGCCTCGCGTGACGAGTTGCTCGACGCGATGACCAAGAATCCGATTCTGATCCAGCGCCCGATTGTGATCGTCGGCGAGCGCGCCGTCGTGGCCCGCCCGCCAGAGCGGATGCTCGAACTCCTCGACGAGTGACGGTCATTGCCGACCGGTACGAGGTCGGCGAGCTATTGGGACGGGGCGGGATGGCCGAGGTCTTCGCCGGCGTCGACCGCCGCCTGGGCCGCGATGTCGCCATAAAGCTGCTGCGGCCGGAGATCTCGGCGCGTCCGGATCTGCGCACGCGCTTCGAAGCCGAGGCACGCGCCGCCGCGTCCCTGTCGCATCCGAATGCGGTTGCCGTGTTCGACACCGGCGAGGACGGCGGCGTGCCCTACATCGTCATGGAGCGGCTGCCGGGCGAGACCCTCGCGGATCGCATCGCCTCCGGGCCGCTCGATCCTGCGGACGTGAAGCGCATCGCCGCTGAGGTGCTCGGCGCGCTCGGGGCCGCCCACGCCACCGGCCTCGCCCATCGTGATGTGAAGCCGGGCAACATCTTGATCGCCGCCGACGGACGGGCGAAGGTGTCCGACTTCGGCATCGCCAAGAGCGTGGAGTCCGAAGCCGGCGCGGCCGACCTCACCGGCACCGGGCAGCTCCTCGGCACGCCGGCGTATCTCGCGCCCGAGCGTCTTGACGGCGCGCCGGCCACGGCGCGGTCCGACCTCTATGCCCTCGGGGTGGTTCTCTACGAAGCCCTGGCGGGGGTCAAGCCCTTTGACGGCGCGTCTCCGATCGCCACTGCCCACGTCATCTCGACCGGATCCCACCGCGCCCTCAGCGAAGTCCGGCCCGGGCTCGACCCGGCTCTCATTGCGGCCGTCGAGCGGGCAATGGCCACCGACCCGGCGCGTCGGTTCGGCTCCGCCGCGGAAATGGTGGCAGCCGTGGCCGGCGGCACCGCGTTGGCGGGCGACACCGTCGAGGTGCGCGCCGGAGACACCGCCGTGCTCGACGTCCCTCGGGCGCCAACCGCGGAGCCAACGGTCGATCGGCGCCGGCTGTCGGTCATCGGGGCGGTCGTGGCCGGTGTCGGCGCGATCATCGCCATCGTGCTGTTCGCCGGGATCGGTAGCGGCGGTGACTCGACCAGCCTGTCCGGTCTCGGCACCACTTCCACGACTCCCACGACCGCGACGCCCACTACGACGGTTTCGCCGACGCAGCGTCTCGCCCAGGCACTCCGCAGCGCCGCCGGGTCCATGTCGGGCGGGGATGGCTCCCTTGCCCCCCAGGTCGCGGCCCGCCTGAACCAGATCGCGGACTCGGTTGCGGCCGGCGACGGTGGCGCCGGCGCGACAGCGTTGCTCACCGTCCTCCCCGTGTGGAACCGCACCGGCTTGCTCTCCAACACAGCCACGAGCGCGACGGTGGCGCTGCTGAAGCAGGTGCCCGGAGTCGACCTCACCGCCTACAACGCCGTCGCCACCACTGCCGCGCCAACGGCTCCCGCGCCAGCGCCGTCCCCCGGCAAGAGCAAGGGCAAGAAGGGCGACTAGGCCGCAACCTGCGTGCAAACCGCGCCGGAAACCGGCGCGCTCCGCACGCAGCTTCGACGAGGCCGGCAATTCTTGTCGTACCCGAATGCTTGAGTATGGGCCGTGTCCGATCACATCCTGGATGTCGCGCTGAGGGAACTCGCTGAATCGCAGCACGGCGCGGTCGGGCGAGCGCAGGCGCGGCGGCTCGGAAGCGCAGCAGCAGTACGCCGCCGGCTTGCCGGCACGGATTGGTGGGCGCTCACGGACCGGGTCCTGATACTGGTCGGAAGTTGCGACACCTACGAACGGCGCGCCATGGCTGCCGTGCTGGACGCTGGGCGCGGATCTGTCGTTTCCCATCTGGCCGCTGCCGCGTTGTGGGGCTTCCCTGGATTCGCTGAAGATTCAATGGAGGTGAGCCGCCCCCGAGGCGGTACGCGCCGTCCCAGCAAGTTGGCGCTGGTTCACGAGCCGTCCCGCTTGCTGCCTGATCACTGCGGCGTCATTCGTGGTGTCCCGGTGACGACGCCGGCGCGCACCGTTTTCGATTTGGCCGCGGCCGTCCATCCGCTCCGGGCCGAAAGGGCGCTCGATAATGCCTTGGGACGGTCGCTGACTACTCCAAAGTCTTTGGCAGCGGTGGTGCACGACCTCGCCGAGCGCGGCCGGCCGGGCAGCGCGTTGATGCTGCGCCTAATGGCTGAACGCGAGGGAAGCTACGTGCCGCCCGAATCCGGCCTCGAGGCCAGGTTCTTTTCGCTGCTCCGTTCCGCCGGCCTCCCCTTGCCGGAACGCCAGTGTGATGTCGGGGGCAGAGACTGGGTCGGTCGGTGCGACTACCTCTTTCGGCCCTTCAGACTCATCGCCGAGATCGACAGCGGAATCCACCACAGCACGAAGCTCGATCGCGAAGCCGACGCCCGGCGCGACCGGGAGCTCGAGGCTGCGGGTTACCGCGTCCTGCGTTTTAGCGACCACGACATCTGGCAGAACCCCGCGCTCGTCATCGCAGTGATGCGCACGGCCCTCTCCAACGAGTCGGCGGCCTAACCAGCACCCAACCTGCGTGCAAACCGCGCCGGAAACCGACGCGCTCCGCACGCAGGTTGCGTGGCGAACCGGGCCGGCAGGGGCGGCGGAGCGATCTGTGGGGTCAGCGCTCTTTGCGCACCAGCCAGCGCAGGCGCTTGGCACCCTCGAACGCGGCCTCGGCCGCCAAATGGCCGATGCCCGTGGAAAGCGTGGGGTAGACGTGGATCAGGCTGGCCACGTCGGAGAACTTCAGCCCCTCGTTGATCGCCAGGGAGAGCTCCTGGATCATCTCGCCCGCGCCGGGCGCCAGGATGTGGGCACCCACCACCTTCTTGCCCGCGGTCACCACGATGATGGCGCCGTCGGTCGCGCCGTCGGCTCGTGCTCGGTCGGAATGGGTGAGCTCTTGGCGCCACACGTCGACGTCGTTGCCGTGACGCTCCTCGGCCTCGGCGATCGTCAGCCCCGCGTGGGCGAGCTCGGGGTCGGTGAAGGTGCACCACGGCACAAAGTCGGTGACCTTGCCCTTGCCGGGGAAGAACATGTCGCGTACGGCGCGTACGGCCTCGTAGCCCGCCGAGTGGGTGAACAGGTAGCGCCCGGCCACGTCGCCGGCGGCGTAGACCGAGGGCACGGCTGTGCGCATGCGCTCGTCGACCTCGATGCCCCGGCGCGCCACGGCGACGCCGAGCTCTTCGAGCCCGAGCCCCTCAACGTTGGGGCGCCGGCCCACGGCAACGAGGAGCTCGTCGGCCTCCCACCGGGCGGGCACGTCGTTTTCGCTCCCATGTACGACCTTCGCCGTGCCACCGGCGCCAACGGCCACGCGCTCCGTCTCCACGTTGAGGCGCAGGTCGACGCCGTCCTCGCGGATCAGACGGGTGAGCGTGCCCGCCAGCTCGGGCTCGTCGCGCGGAAGGATGCCCGGCCCCTTCTGCAGAACGGTGACCTTCACCCCGAGTCGGGCGAATCCCTGCGCCATCTCGATGGCGATCGGGCCGCCGCCGATCATGATCACCCGCGCCGGCGCGCGCTCGAGCTCGAAGACGTTCTCGCTGGTGAGGAAACCGGCCTCGCGTAGGCCGTCGATGGGGGGGGTCGCAGGCCGGCTGCCCGTGCAGAGCAACACGAACCGGGTCTCGAGCACACGGGTTTCGCCGTCAGGGTCCATCACCTCGACGGTGTTGGGCCCCACGATGCGCGCCGTGCCGTGAACGATCTCCACGCCCATGGCCTCGTAGCGCGCCGGGTCGTCGTCGGTGGAGGCCACGTCGTGCTGGATGGCACGAATTCGCTTCCACACGAGCGACGTGTCGATGGCGGGATCCACCGGTGGAAGCCCGTACCTGTCGGCCACCCGCATGGTGTGGGCCGCCTTGGCCGAGGCCAGCAACGCCTTGCTCGGCACGCACCCCGTCCAGAGGCAGTCGCCACCGACCCGACCCCGCTCGACGACGGCAACCCGCACGCCGATCGTTGCCGCGAACTCGGCCGCCACCATGCCGCCCGAACCCATTCCGACGATCACGAGGTCGTACCGAGCCACGTCCACTCCCCTCGAGGGATCTTGCGAATCTACTTGAGCGCCCTTTGGCCAACGAGTCGCGACCGGTAGAGTGGCGCGATGCGCTCCGTTCGGCGGAGGAGGGCCGGCGGCAGTGCCGTCGGAATCCTCGCCGTCATCGTCCTACTGACCACAGCCGCCTGGCTCCAGATCAAGATCTCGGGCGATGACCAGGCCGGCGCCGTCCTCGCGACCGCTCCGATCCCCACCACCACCACCTCGGCACCGACAACCACCACAACGGAGGCCCCACCGCCCGCGCCGGTATCGCAGGTCGGCGAAGGGTCGAGCGGTCACCAGTTTCGCTACGGCGTGGCCCGGCCCGTCTCGCTGCCGGCCATGGTCGCCGACGCGGCCGTGGGCCGGGTTGGCCTCTACGAGGACATGGGGCAAGCGGAGGCGCCCGACTCGCTGCGCAATCCCACTCGTGAAGGGCTCCCGCTGGTGTTCCTCGTCCAGCAGAAGGTCGGCGACTGGCTCGAGGTGCAGGTGCCGGCGCGCCCCAACATGGCCACGGCCTGGATAAAGGCAGCCGACGTCACCTTGCGGGAGGCCCCGTATCGCATCGTCATCGACGTCAATGCCCAGCACCTGAGCGCCTATCACCTCGGCGAGCGGGTCCTCGACGCCGATGTCGCCACTGGCCTGTCTGGCACGCCGACCCCCACTGGCACCTTCTACATCGACGGCATCGTGCAGGTGGATCAGCCTGACGGTCCCTACGGTCCGTATCAGCTCAGCGTGGCCGCCTTCTCCGATGTGCTGCACAGCTTCGGTGGCGGCAACGGCCAGATCGCCATTCACGGCACCAACGCGCCCGGCGCGATCGGCGCCCCCGCGAGCCACGGCTGCGTTCGAATGAACAACGACGACATCACCCGGCTGGCGTCGATGGTGCGCTCCGGCACACCGGTCGAGATCGGCTGACCGGGCGGCGCATTTGGAGACGGCTCAGGCCGCCGGGCCGATCACCGGGAGACGCTGGAGGTAGGGCTCGATCTCGGCGCGGGTGGCGACGTTGTCGAGCCGCAGCACGATCTTGCCGTCGGCGCCGATGACGTAGACCCACGGCTCGGCATCCATGTTCCATTCCTTCATGGTGTCGTTGAGCTCGCGCTTTTGGCCGTCTTTCCAGACTTCGACGTGGATGAAATCGGCGCGGTCGGCGTAGGTGTGGGAGAGGTCGTCGACCATGTCGGTGACGGGGCCACAGAACTGGCTCTGGCAGAAGACGGGGGTGGAGAACACGACCACCGCGGGGCGGCCCGCGCCGAGGGAAGCGGCAAGGGTCGTGCGATGGAGCTCGGGGTCGGGGATCGCTCCACTGTCGCCGGCGCGGGAGTCGATGGCCGCCTTGGGCACGTCGGTGGACGCAACCGTCAACGTGTTGCTGTGCGGCGCGGGATCACCCGGCGCGGGAACGGCGTGATGGTCGCCGACGGGGAAGGAGGCCGTGCCCCGATGCGTGGTCCCACCGATCTTGGCGTCGACCTGGAGGCCCCAGAAGCCGGACTTGTCGAATGCGGCTTGGGTCTCGTAGACGCCGCGGGCGTCGGTCGACGAGAGTATCCGAGGTTGTGATGGGGGCGGCGTGGGGATCGTGCTGCTCGGCAGCGGCAGGAAGGTGGCGGTGACGGGGGGTCCGAGGGGGCCTTGGGTGGGGTTCTGCTGGGTGCCGAGGTAGACGAAGCGCACGCTCACGGTGCCGTATGACACGAGCTTGGACGTGCTCCCTGTCGAGTCGGTCTGCAGGCCGACGGTCATGCGCGCCGGCCCGCCGACGGCCAGGTCGTAGCTCGCCACTGCTGCCGAGATGTCGGTCTTGACTGCGTTGCCAGAGCCGCCAAAGCAGGCGGCGAGCGACGCCGCGAGGGCCAGCACGGCAATGGGGAACGCGGCGCGTCTCACGGCGCGCCGTCGGTCTTGTGGGTGACGCCAGCAGCATCGAACGTGGCCATCTCCTGGAGGATCTTGGCCGCCGCTTCGACAACCGGCAGCGCCAGGCACGCGCCGCTGCCCTCACCGAGACGCATCCCCAGATCGAGGATGGGCTCGAGGTCGAGGTGGTCGAGGGCCGCAGACGCGCCGGGCTCGGTTGAGCGGTGCCCGGCGAAGCAGTAGGCGACGACGCCCGGCGCGATGCGGGCGGCAACCAGGAGGCCGGCCAGGGCGATCACCCCGTCGACGATGACCGGCACGCGCGCCGCCGCGCCACCGATAATGAAGCCGGCCAGGGCCGCGATCTCCAATCCGCCGACAGCGGCGAGGATGGCCACGGCCTCGCCGTCGAGGGAACCGGCGCCGCGAGCACGAGTGATTGCCGCGTCGACGACGAGAACTTTCTTCGAGAAGGTGGCGTCGTCGATGCCGGTGCCGCGGCCGGTGACCTCGCCGGCGCGCCGCCCCGTGATCGCGGCGATCACGGCTGCCGATGCGGTGGTGTTGCCGATGCCCATGTCGCCAGTGACCAGGCACCGGGCCTCTTCGGCGACAAGCGTGGCCGCCACCTCGGCGCCGACGTCGAGGGCGGCGCCGGCCTCTTCGAGCGTCATCGCCGGTTCGACGGCGATGTTGCCGGTGCCGGCGCGCACCTTGCGCGGCAAGAGACCGGGTGCAGCTTGGAGGGGCGTGGCCACCCCCACATCGACCACCAGCACCCGCGCGCCGGCGTGGCGCGCCAACACGTTGATGGCAGCGCCGCCCGAGCAGAAGTTGGCCACCATCTGGGCGGTCACGTCTTGGGGCCAGGGGGTCACACCCTCGGCCAGCACGCCGTGGTCGGCCGCGAATACCGCGACGCAAGCGGGGGACGGCAAGGGCGGGGGCGAGACGCCGGCAATGGCCGCCAACCGCACCCCGATGTCTTCGAGTTGGCCCAGGGAGCCCGCCGGCTTGGTGAGCCGGAGGTGGTGGGCAGCGGCCTCGGCGGCGGCGCCCGGATCAGGTGGGGTCAGCGCCGTGACGGCGCGCTCGCAGGCCTTCACGGGCTAGGTGGAAACCTTCGGCAGTTCGTGGGAGTCGTGAACGAAGAGCAGCTTGTTGAACACGAAGAACTTGCCGATCCAGAGCACGCCGAAGGCCGCGAGCGTGCCGATCATGACGATGAACGTGCGCACGAGGTGCGAGTTGGTGATCTGGTCGGCCTGGGTCTTGGAGAAGTCGGCCGTCCACGTCGACAGGACAAGGCCGAGCAGAGCCATGGCCCAGAACGGCACGACTTCCTTCATGAAGTGCGAGCGCCCGCTCTTGCCCCACGCCCATTTACGGTTGAGGTAATACGACGGGATGGCCGAGACCGACACCGAGAAGACATTGGCGCCGCGGGCGTCCCACTTCAGCAGTCCCAGGGTGATGAACAGCAAGAGCTCGAACACCACGACCGACACTCCGGAAACGGCGGTGTAGCGGATCAGCTTCACCCCCTCGGGCGTGCGAGCGCGCGCCAAGAGGCCGGAGGGACTCAGGTCCATGTCCCGATCCTACCGGTCGCCGGCGTAGGACTACCGTGCGGGACGTGCCCAGCCAGGACAGCACTGTCGAGGCCCTTGGGATAGCAGTCGCGGCGGGCGTGCCCGTCCTCCTGTGGGGCGCGCCGGGAACGGGCAAGACCTCGGCCATCAGGGCCATGGCCGACGAGATGGGCTTGCCGTGCGAGACGGTCATCGCCGCCATCCGGGAACCGTCCGACTTCTCCGGGCTCCCAGTGGTGCGGGAATCGCACGTCGACATGGCACCCCCTCGCTGGGCGCAGCGCCTGGCCGAGGCTGGCCGCGGGATCCTGTTCCTCGACGAGATCTCGACCGCGCCGCCAGCGGTGCAGGCAGCCTTGCTGCGGGTGGTGCTCGAGCGAGTCGTCGGCGACCTGGAGTTGCCCGACGACGTGGTCGTAGTCGCCGCGGCCAACCCGCCCGAGCAAGCCGCCGACGGCTGGGATCTCTCGGCGCCGCTCGCCAACCGCTTCTGCCATCTCGACTGGACGGTCGAGCCCGCCGCCTTCGCCCAGGGACTCGCCGGTGGATGGGAAGCGCCGGTCATTCCCTCCTTGCCCGGTGGATGGGAAGACGGCCTTCCGAGGATGCGAGGCGTCGTGTCGGCCTTCATCACCGTGCGCCCGGGGCTGGCGTGCGAGCTGCCCACCGACGCGGCGCGCGCCGGGCGAGGATGGCCGAGCCCGCGAACCTGGGACATGGCGACCCGGCTCTGGGCGGCCGCCCTCTCCGTCGGCGCGTCGACGGAGGCCGAGACGGCTCTCGTGACGGGCTCGGTGGGCGAGGGCGCGGGTGTCGAGCTGCTCATGTGGCACATGGAGATGGACCTCCCCGACCCCGAAGACGTGCTCGCCGACCCCGAGGCCTTCGAGCTCCCCGACCGCGGTGATCGGGCCTACGCGGTGCTGTCGTCGGTGGCGGCCGCGGTCGCGGCCAACACCACGCCGGAGCGCTGGCTGGCGGGCTGGAAGGTGCTCGGCAGGGCCGGCGCGAAGGCCCCCGATGTCGCCGCTGTCGCGGCGCGGGTACTGGCCCAGTGCCGTCCGCCCGGCGCGTCCGCGCCGCCCGAGGTCAAGCTCTTCGCTCCCCTGCTCAAAGACGCCGGCTGGTTGTAGCGGCCCGCCGGTAGCGTGGGCCACGGTGCCCGCGCCGCGACAGTCTCAGACGTTCACCCACAAGCTGACGCTTGCCCGACTCTGGGCCGTGTCGCGCCATCCGTATCTCGCGGCCGCCATCTTCGCTTCCCCGATCGTCGCGTCACCGGGGTTGGGCAAGGTCACCGTCGACGAGTCGTGGCGCCTCTACGTCGACCCCGAGGTCGTCGACGGGTGGAGCGTCGAGGTGCTCGGCAGCTTGCTCGTGCACCACGCCGGCCACCTCGTGCGGGATCACGCCGACCGGGCTCGCCACATCGGGGTGGAGCGCCAGATGTCGAAGGACTGGGCCCTCGCCGCCGACGCGGAGATCAACGACGACCTGATTGGCACCGGGCTGCGTCTCCCCGACGACAGGATCGTGCCCCAGGAGCTCGGCTGGGCGCCCGGTCGGCTGGCCGAGGAGTACTACCACGCCCGCCATCCGGAAACGGAGAGTGAACCGGACTGTGGGAGTGGCTCCGACGGGCTCATACGCGAC
>JALZBN010000149.1 GCA_030947365.1 Actinomycetota bacterium | reverse complement strand
AGCTTCAGGGGATTCTCCTTTGAGTGTGGACCTCGCGCTGATAGGACTGTGTTCGTAGCGCCCGGCGCCTCACCATAAGGAGCGCTACGCGGACGCGCATCCCCCAAACTTCTCGTTGTTACGTCGGCTGGATTCGGTGCAACACCTCGTTGACAAGGCCGGACCGGGTGAGCGATCCCAGCTTGATCCGCGCCTGGTACAGCCTGTTGTTGGCCGTTCGCTCAGAAATCATTAGGCGCGCGCTGACCTCTCGGTCGGTGAGGCCTTGCGCCACGAGTTCAACAACGGCCCATTCCTTGTCGCTCAACTGTGCCCAAGGGTTCTCGATCGGAACCACCGGCGGCCGGGCGACACCTACAGCAAGCCGGACAGCGTCTTGAACGCCGAGGTCAGCTCCGATCGCCCATGCCCGCTCAAACTCTTCACCCGAGAGGCTGCTACGAGCGGCTTCGAGATCGCCGACGTAGTACGGATGATCAGGCAAGAACCGAGACGAACCTTGGTCCGCTCGTAACGACTGAGCTGCGGCAAGGAACGTCACACCTTCGGCGAACAGCTCACTCGCCACAGTCAACCCTCCCAAGTCGTCGAGGCAGTCGGCAAGCTGTCCGACGTCGTTTTTGGAGTCGGCGAGCAAGATCGCCTCCATTAGGGCGGAGTATGCAGTCGTGAGGTCAGAACGGCGCCGCGACAGGTCTGCTCGGATCATCAGGGCGCGCACGACATCGCCGCTGCGCCCAAGAAGACGCGCTTCGTGCTCGACTTTTTTCGTCAGCTCGGTGGCAACGGTGAAATCACCTTGCTCCGCCATTACCCGAGCCATCCTGAGTTCTACCGAAACGGTGGCGATGCCGACTTGGTCTTCAATAGCGAGGGTCCGCTGGAGCAGATCGCGTGCACGCACGAGATCGCCACGAGCATGGGCAAGCGTCGCCAACTCATATTGGCTGGTAGCGACCGCGACCATGGAGTCTGCTCGCCACGCGTCCCGGCAGGCGAGATCGAGAAACCGCTCGGCCGATTGCCAGTCTCGCTTGCGCACCGCGACCTGGCCCAAGTACATCGTTGCCGTCCCGCGTTCGGGACATGAGAGACCCGTCGTAACAGCTACAGCTTCTCGGAGCAGCTCTTCGGATACCGCTATGTCCGAAACGCGATCGACCATGGTGGTCAACGCGTAGGCCAGTGCAATGGAATCACCTGAGCCTCGCGCCACCGCGACGGCCTCGTCGCAAGGCTCTCGCACACCCGCCGCGCCGGAGAGCATGGCCAAGCCATAGGCCAGGCACCACGAATCATCGGCCTGCCGGGCAAACGCCACACACTCCTCGAGCGCCTTGGTCGCGTCCGGGCGCGGACCATACCGACGGATGCAGCTGCCGAGCGTCAGCGTGGCGCGGCCGCTAAGACGCGCGTCAGAGATCTCGTATGCGATGTGGAAGGCCTCCGTTGCATTGGAGAAAGCGGTGGCGATATCGCCTTGGACGTCGGCCAGCAGGGCCGCGCCGAACAGGGCATTACCCCAGAGGATGCTGGGGATCTTGTCGCTCGAATCGCTGGCAAGATTGATCGAGTCCCGGAACCAGCGCCGCCCTTCTGTCAATGCGCTCGTGGCCCGCCACCACAGGGTCAGTGCCGAGGCAAGGCGCAACGCGGGCTCGGGGCGGTGGTTCGTCGTGAGCCATTGGAGGGCGGCGCGGAGGTTGTCCTTTTCGGAGTTGAGCCGTGCGATCCATTCGCGTTGGTTGGAGCCGGTGAGCTGTGGTTCGGCTTGTTCGGCTAGGGCGATCGCCCAGATGGCGTGGCGGTTGTAGGCCTCTGTTTCTTCTCCGGCATGTACGAGCTGCTGGGTCGCGAAATGGCGGACCGTCTGAAGTAGGTAATAGCGGTCGTTGCTCGACACCGCGAGCGAATGATCGACGAGACGGCGGAGCTCTCGTTGCACTTCGTCGGTGGGGAGCTCGGTTCCGTTGCATACCTTGCGTACCGCGGAGGCTGTCGCCCCGCCGACGAACGCTGACAGCCGTCGGAGCAAGGCCTGCGCCGACGGCGTCAGCAAATCCCAGCTCCATTCGATCGCCGTGCCGACCGTGCGGTGCTTCGGGTCAGCGGGAATCGGGTCGGCCATGACGGTAGAGAAACGTTGGTCGATCATCTCCGCGAGTTGGTGCGGGGCCAACACATCGGTGCGCGCCGCGGCCAACTCGATCGCCAAGGGCAATCCGTCGAGTCGCCGACAGATCTCGGTTACTGCCTCCTCGTTCGATTCATCGAGGATGAAACCCTTGTGGGCACGGGCGACGAAGAGCGCTACCGAGTCAGGTGACGCCAGCGGGGCGAGGGTCACGACGAACTCACCCTCGGTTGCAAGGGCCTGGCGGCTGGTGGCCAGAATGCGCAGGTTTGGACAGCGGTCGAGCAACGTCTCCACCACGGCGACCACCGGGCCGAGCACGTGCTCGCAGTTGTCGAGCGACAACAGCACGCGCCGCTCCCCCACCAACGACGCCGCCGACTCGATGGCCGTGCCGCCGGCGGAGTTGGAGACGCCGAGCGCGGCGGCCACGGCGCGCGCCATGTCGTCATCCGCCGACCCCGCGCTCAGCTCGACGTCGACCACGTCGTCGAAGTCCTTTCCGAGCGCGCCGACGGCTTCGGCGGCGAGTCGGGTCTTGCCCACCCCCGGCGCGCCGACGATGGTGACGAGACGGTGACCCCTCAGCGCCGCCGTGACCTCTTCCAGCTCAGCGGCGCGCCCTACGAGAACGTCGTACATAACATTGAGTCTGGCGCGCCGGCATCACCAGCGAAAGGGTCAGTCGTGCGCCGGCATGGCCTCGTTGGGTGCAACCAGCTTGAACATGGCGCCGGTCGAGTCGGTGGCTGTCGCTAGGCGGCCGTAGGGCGTGTCTTCGGCGGGTGTCACGGTCGAGCCGCCGAGCTCGGCGATTTTGGCCAAGGCAGCGTCGGTGTCGTCGACGCCGAAGTAGACCGCCCAGTGCGCCGGGACGCCCTCGGGAAGGAAGCTTGCCGCGTCTACCACTCCCGCCAACATGGTCTCGCCCTCGACCTGAATCGTGTAGCGGAACTCGGGCCCGTCGCTGATGACCCTTGTGTCCCAACCAAACGCGTCGCGGTAGAACGCGACCGCGGTCTCATAGTCGCGGGTGTGCAGCTCGAACCAGCTCGGCGCGCCGGTCTCGCCGACGAGACCGAACCCCTTGTGCGTGCCCGGTTGCCACATGCCAACGGCCGCGCCGCCCGGGTCGGTAATGACCGCCATCGTGCCGAGATCGGCGACCGCCATGGGGTCGACGTGAACCGAGCTGCCTTCGGCGCGCGCCGTCTCGACTGTCTTCACCGCGTCATCAGTCGCGAGGTAGACCGACCACACGTCGCTCGGTGCCGGCGCGGGCTGGCTGGCCATGCCGCCGGCAACCAGGACGCCGTCCTTGGTGAAGTTGAAGTACCCCCCGAACTCTTCGTTCGGCGGTTGCGCCTCCCACCCGAAGAGTTCGCCGTAGAACTCCCGGCTGCGCTCGACGTCTGAGCTCATGAGGTCGACCCAGCACGGGGCTCCGGTGGGGGCGGTGTCTCGCTTCGGCATGGTGGCTCCTCTTCCCTGATGGACATTGTCAATGGCTTGGACGCCGACGCCGGCGCGAACTCATCGGCGCGGCGGTGCGCAGCGACGCTCCGTCCATAGTGACGCCGACGACGCGCGCGATCTGATTCATGTCCGCATCCTGGGCGAGAAGCGACGCGCCGTGTCGGAGGGCCACCGAGGCGATCATGCAATCGATGAGCCCACGAGGCGTAATCCCGGCGCGCCGGCAGCTGCCGTAGATGCTCGCCGCCGCTTCGAAGTCGACGGCGACGTCAAACGGGAGCAGATCAAATCGCAGCAGCAACCGCCGAAGGTCCGACCGCCTCTTAGCGTCTCGTGCCCCTGCGCAGACCTCCATCAGAACGGGTTCGGTAACGGCGATCGGGCCGTCTCGTCGCACGAGCTCGGTGAGGCGTTTGTCAACGGCACTGCCTGTCGCCCGGTCGTATTCGATCCAGGCCGAGGTGTCGGCGAGGATCACTGATTGGTCGGAGGCGAGGTGTCCTCAGGAATCTCGTCAACGGCATGAACCCCCCGCATCGCCAATGCCTCATCACGGGTCATGGGCTGGCCGGCGAGGTGACGAAGGGCAAGATCGACGACCTCGGTCTTGGTGCGGACGCCGTAGCGTCGCATGATCGCGTGGACGTAGTCGTCCTCGATCT
>JALZBN010000019.1 GCA_030947365.1 Actinomycetota bacterium | reverse complement strand
GGCCATGCTCGCCTTCATGGGCCTGTCGTCGATCGGCGAGCTCTTCTCGGCCGTCCCGTTGGCGCTGCGCCTCGCCGGAGGCCTCGACATCGAACCCGGACTCAGTGAACCCGACGTGCTGGCCCGGTTCGGGCAGCTGGCGGCGACCAACCGGCCGGTTGGACCCGACCTGGTGTGCTTCGCCGGCGCGGGTGCCTACGACCACGACGTGCCCGCCGTCGTGCGCCGCCTCGCCTTCCGCTCCGAGTTCGTGACCGCGTATACGCCCTACCAGCCCGAGGTCGCCCAGGGTGTCTTGCAGGCCCTGTTCGAATACCAGACGCTCGTCTGTCGGCTGTCGGGGATGGACGTTGCCAACGCCTCCCTCTACGACGGGGCGTCGGCCTGTGTCGAGGCGGTGAACCTGGCCGTTGCCGCCACCGGAAGATCCGAAGTCTGGGTGTCTCGCGGCGTGCACCCCCACTGGCGAGAGGTCATCCGCACGTTTGCCGCCGGTACCGGCCACGACATCCGTGAGATCCCGTTGGCAACCGACGGCACGACGGCGTGGCCCGCCGAAGGCGAGGCCGGGGCCGTACTTCTCCAGCACCCGAATTACCTCGGATGCATCGAAGACTTGGCGGCAGCGTCGGCGGTCGCGACACGCGCCGGCGCGCTCCTTGCGGTCGCTGCCGATCCGGTTGCCGCCGGGATCCTGCGACCACCTGCCACCTACGGCGCGGATGTTGTGGTGGGCGAGGGCCAGCCCTTCGGCACACCGCTGTCGTTTGGTGGACCGTTTCTTGGCACCTTCGCGTGTCGCCTCGAGCAAGTGCGCCGGCTACCGGGCCGGCTCGTGGGCGAGACGGTCGACGTCGACGGTCGACGCGCCTACGTGACGACATTGCGCACCCGTGAGCAGGACATCCGGCGCGAGAAGGCTTCGTCCAACGTCTGCACCAACCAAACCCTGATCGCCATCGCGTACGCGATCCACCTCGGCTGGGTCGGCACTTCGGGGCTGCGAGAGCTCGCGCTCCGCTGTGCGCGCGGCACCCGTTACGCCCGCGAGGCCGTTCTCGCGATCGAGGGAGTGGAACCGGCGACGACCGCACCAGTGCTGCGCGAGTTCGCGGTGCGCCTTCCGATACCTGCGGCCGAGGTCGTCGACCGGATGGCCGAGGAAGGCTTTTTAGCGGGGGTGGCCCTTGGTGAGGAGTACGGCGCGCCGGGTGGGCTCCTCGTCGCGGTTACTGAGAAGCGGACGCGTGACGAAGTGGATGCGTTTGTGGCTGCGTTGGAGAAGGTGGTTCGGTGAGGACGGCGAGCGGCGGGAACGCGAGCAGCGCGCCGGTCGTCGGCCGAGAGGCCGAGCCGACGATGTTCGAGTTGTCGGCTCGGCGTCGCATCTCCGCATCGTTCCGGTCGACCGGGATGCCGGAGTGGTCGGCGCAGGAACTGGTGCCGGCTGAGCACCTCCAAGGCGAGCCGTTGGCGGTGGCGGAGATCTCTGAACGCGACCTCGTCGGCCACTTCACCCGTCTCACCCACCGGCAGTACTCCGTCGACCTCGGCGCCTACCCGCTCGGCTCCTGCACGATGAAGTACAACCCGAAGCTGTGTGACGATGCTGTCTCGCTGGCCGGACTCACCGATGTGCACCCTGCATCTCCGGCTTCGCTCACTCAGGGCTGGATGGAGTTGCTGGTCTGTCTCGAAGAGGTGCTGTGCCGAATCACTGGTATGCACTCGGCCACTCTGCAACCGCCGGCCGGAGCGGCGGGCGAGCTCACTGGCTTGTTACTCATGCGCGCGTGGCACGAGCGCGAAGGCGAGGGGGCCCGGCGGCGGCGCGTGATCATCCCTGACTCTGCCCACGGCACCAATCCGGCGTCGGTCACACTCGGCGGCTACGAGGTGACCCAGGTGCCGTCAGATGCCCGCGGATGTGTCGACCTTGCCGCGCTGCGAGAGCGCCTCGACGACGACGTGGCCGGCATCATGCTCACCAATCCCAACACTCTCGGACTGTTCGAGGAGGACATCACCGAGATTGCCGCCGCCGTTCATGGCGTCGGCGGACTGCTCTACTACGACGGCGCGAATCTCAACGCCATCCTGGGCATCACCCGCCCCGGCGACATGGGCTTCGACATCGTGCACATGAACCTGCACAAGACGTTCGCGGTACCGCACGGAGGAGGTGGCCCCGGCGCCGGTCCGGTGGCGGTGAGCTCGCGCCTGGCGGCTTTCCTGCCTGGGCCTCGCCCGGCGCGCCATGACAGCGGCGGCTACCGATGGGAGATGCCGGCGCGCAGCATCGGCCGGGTGCACTCGTGGCATGGCAACGCACTGGCGCTGGCTCGCGCCTACGCGTACATCCTCGCCAACGGGGGCGACGGGCTCCACCGGGTTGCCGAGGCGGCAGTGCTCAACGCCAACTGGCTGCGCCACCGCTTGCGCGGCGCGTACGACATTCCGTACGACCGCCCCTCGATGCACGAGTTCGTCGCCTCGACCGCCGCGCTACGCAAGAGATCGGGGCTGCGCGCCGCCGACGTTGCCAAGCGCCTTCTCGAGGAGGGCTTTCACGCGCCGACGGTCTACTTCCCCCTGATTGTCGAAGAGGCCCTCATGATCGAACCCACCGAGACGGAGAGCCCGCAGACGATGGAGGCCTTGGCCGAGGCGCTGGTGGCCATCGCCCGAGAGACCGGAGAGGAGGCGCGAGAGGCGCCGCGCACGACTCCGGTGAGACGGGTCGACGAGGCGCGCGCCGCCCGGCGGCTGGTACCCACGTGGGACGTGTCCGCGTCAGACGGCGGTGGCGACGCGCCCGTAGAGCGTGGTGCGCTGCTCAAGGGGGCGGCCAAGCGGCTCGACAATCTCACGAAATGACGCCTCGTCCATGTGCTGGCCGTGCGACGCGCCGGCGGCGCGGGAAATGTTCTCGTCGATCAAGGTGCCGCCGAGGTCGTTCACCCCGGCTCGCAACGCTTGACGTGATCCCTCGACACCCATTTTCACCCACGACACCTGGATGTTCGGAACGAGATCGCCGTAGACGATGCGCGCCACTGAGTGCATCAGCAACGCCTCTCTGAACGTCGGTCCCCGGCGCGCCTTGCCTTGGAGATACATCGGCGCGGCCATGTGCACGAATGGGAGTGGGACGAACTCCGTGAAGCCGCCGGTCTCTGCCTGTAACGCCCTCGTACGCAGAAGGTGGAGGGCCCAATGTCGAGGGTGCTCGATGGCGCCGAACATGATCGTGATGTTCGATCGCAGACCAAGCGAGTGGGCGGTGCGGTGGGCGTCGAGCCACTCGTCGGTATCGATCTTGTCGGGACACAGCAGCGCTCGGATCTCGTCGTCGAGGATCTCGGCAGCTGTTCCTGGAAGCGAACGGAGGCCGACGTCGATGAGGCGGCGGAGGTAGTCGGCGAGCGGCTCATCGAGGCGCTTGGCCCCCTCGGTGACCTCGAGGGCGGTGAACCCGTGGACGTGGATTCCCGGGGCCACGTCGGTGACGGCGCGACAGACATCCACGTAGTAGTTGCCGTCGAAGCTCGGATGGATGCCGCCCTGTAAGCACACTTCTGTCGCGCCTGCGTCAACGGCTTCGACGACGCGCCGCTGGATCTCGTCGATGCCGAGGAGGTAGGGGTCACCTCGCAGGTTGAGTGAAAGGGGGCCTTTGGAGAACGCGCAGAACCGGCACCGGAAGGTGCACACGTTCGTGTAGTTGATGTTGCGGTTGGCGACCCAAGTGACGGTTTCTCCGACGGCGCGCCGGCGCAGCTCGTCGGCGACCTCGCCGACTGCCGCCACCTCCGGTCCGCGCGCCGAGAACAGAGTGACGATCTCGTCGAGCCCGACCGTCTGGCCTCCGAGGACCCCTTCGAGCACCTCGCCGACGGGCCCGCGGCTCCGGCCGGTCCCGAATAGCGCGGGCGGGGCGACTTCAGCTCCTGCGAACCAGGCCAGGTCGTCGCGCGCCAGGCCCTCGGCATCAGACCGGTCGAGCACCCGCGGCCGCATGGTCGGGTCGAGCCACCGCTCCGGCGCGCTTACGAATTCCGGGTACGCCGTGAGCCTGGGTGCCAGGGTGTAGCCGGCGCCTTCGGTGACCTCTCGAAGGCGATCGATCTCGGGCCATGGCCGCTCGGGGTTGACGTGGTCGGGGGTGACGGGCGACACGCCGCCCCAGTCGTCGATGCCCGCGTCAAGCAAAGTTGCGAAATCGTCGGAGAGGTTCGGGGGCGCCTGTAGGTGCACGTCGTCGGGCAGCACGAGGCGCGCCGCCGCGATGGTCCAGAGCTCCTCCTCGCCGGGGCACGCCGGCGCGGCGCGCATCGCGGTGCCGTCCTTGGGTCGGAAGTTCTGGACGATCACCTCCTGCACATGGCCGTGCCGTCGATGACTGGCCGCGATCGCCTCCAAGGCCTCCAATCGATCGGCGCGCGATTCACCGATTCCGACGAGGACTCCGGTGGTGAACGGGATGCCGAGCGCGCCGGCGGCCTCAAGCGTGGCCAACCTCCGCTCCGGCGTCTTGTCCGGCGAGCCGATGTGGCACTCGAGGTTCGGGTTGAGCGACTCCAGCATCATCCCCTGCGAAGCAGAAACCGGCCGCAGCCGAGCCAGCTCGTCGGAATGCAGGGCGCCGCCGTTTGCATGCGGCAGTAAACCGGTTTCGGAGACGACCAGCGCGCACATGGCCGCCAGGTACTCGACGGTGGAGGAGTATCCCGCCGCGGCCAGCCAGTCACGGGCGACGGAGTACCGAAGCTCGGGTCGCTCGCCAAGAGTGAACAGCGCCTCATGACATCCAGCAACAGCCCCGGCGCGGGCAAGAGAGAGCACCTCGTCAGGCGAGAGAAAGGGAGCGGGGAGGCGCGCCGGCGCGGTAGCAAAGGTGCAGTAGCCACATCGATCGCGGCAGAGCCGAGTGAGCGGGAGAAAGACCTTCGGCGAATAGGTGACGCGATTCCCGAAGAGAGATCGACGCCGCGCCGAAGCAGCGTCGAGAAGCGTGGCGAGCGGCTGGGAGACGAGATCGGGTGCCACGAGGAGGCAGCCTAAAGGAGAGGCAGGCGGGCGGCGTACCGTCAAAGGGAATGCGGAAGATCTTTTTCGTCTTGCTGATGGCAGTAGTGGGCCTGCTGGTAGCGGCCGACTTTGGCGCGCGGGCCGCCGCGGCCAATCAGCTTCAGCACAACCTGCAAAAGGGTGTTCCCTCTGCGACGTCGGCGAGTGTCGAGATCGACTCGTTTCCATTCCTGGGACGCCTCCTGGCGTCGGGGCAGGTGTCGACAGTGCACGCGACGGTGACCGACGTCGATGCCGGCGCGCTCAAGCTGGCCCGGGTGACCGTCGACCTCCACGACGTCCACATCGACCGACAGGCGCTCGCGGGGCAACGCCGGGTTGAGCTCACGAGCATCGGGAAAGGCACGGCGACTGCCGAGATAACCCAGGAGGAGCTGTCCACCGCACTCCACGTCCCGGTGCGGTTCAGCAACGGAAAGGTTGCAGTGCGCGCCGGGCCTCTCCAGGCCACAGCCAAAGTGACCGTCCAAGACAATGTCATCAGACTGACCGCGGGTCCGGTCTCGCTACCGGCCATCCGGATCCCGAAGGCCCCGCTCCTCCCGTGCGTCGCCAACGCCGAGGTGCTGGAAGGACGCATCCGGGTCTCGTGCACCCTCAACCAGGTGCCGGAGGAACTCCTCCGAATCGTGCGATCTCAGACCACAACGCCGCAGGCGCCCAGAGGCTAAGGGCGGATGTCGCCGGCGGCGGCCGGATCGACGAGCCAGATGATGCGGTCGGCGGTGACCCGGCTCGCCGGGTACTTCGGATCACCGGCGGCGACGCCCTGGAACGCCTCGCGTTTCTCCTCGCCCTCGACAGTGAAGATCACGACCCGGGCGCGAGCGATACCGGACAAGGTGAGGGTCATGCGCTGGTGAGGATTCCTGCCACCCGGGTCGTCGTTGAGCACGACGAGCCGTCCGGGATCGGCATCGAGAGCGGGGGAGCCGGGGAACAGTGATGCGGTGTGGCCGTCGGGACCGAGACCGAGATGCACGAGGTCGAGCCGACCAGTGGCCGCGATGCGTTGCTGGTAAGGATCAGGACCGTCCTCACAACGCATCGGGTAGACCGCATTAGCGGCGCCCACCCTCTCGAGGAGCGCCTGGCGGCCCATCAGCTCGTTTGAGTCTGGATCGTCGGGAGGTACGCACCGCTCGTCGCCCCAGTACACGTCGACTTGCCACCAATCGATCTGGTCAGCCCCATCGGCGGCCAGCCGTTCGTAGCACCGGCGCGCCGTGGTGCCGCCCGACAGTGCCACAGAGAAGCTCTCCTCCGGCCGGTTGTGGAACCCTTCGATGACACGCTCGGCGAACTCCGTGGCGACGTCTTCGACGAGGATGAGCTCACCCGAAAAATTCGTCATCCGGTCGCGGACCTCTCGCGGGGAGAGCGCAGCCGTAGCGCGCCACTGAGGGCCTCCTGGTAGTGCTCGTCGCGGCCCATCTCGGTGAGCGCTCGCGCTAGCGACACAGCCGGCCATTGGCGTTGCAACGGAAGGCTCTGGTGCAGCGACGGCCCGCCTTCAATCTCGATACACGATTCGATGACCCGTTCGTCACTCGGCCGTTCGACGACGAACTTTCCCGCTTTCCTGTCGGCTGTTGCCGCGACGCGGATGGACGCGTGGGACGCGGGCTCGAGATGCACAATTGCCGGGGAGAGCTTGAGGCGACTCAGGAGCCAGCCGCCGAGCAGGTGGCGCGGGCCGTAGTTCCCGGCCACCACAACCTCCTGGATCCCAGAGAGGAACGGGCGCGTCAAACCACCTTCGAACAGGCCCGCGAACAGGCTGCGCCACGCAACCAACCTCGTCCAGGAAAGGTCGGTCACGGGGAGCCGGCGCGTCAGCGTGGCGATCCGCCCGAGTGGGTCTCCTCCGCTTTCGCTCTCGGCCACGGCGCGACTGTCGACGACAATGCGATTGGCCGCGGCGAGCAGCGGATCGCCGCGCGACGGAAGGCGCGCCGGCAACCACACCACCACCGGTAGATCGGGCAGGGTGAAGGGCTCGATGAGCGAGTACAGGTGATGACGAGCTCCGCCGTGCACGCGCAGGATGACCTCCTCGAAGCACACAGCCGTACCGTTGCGCTCGCGCACGTGAACGGTGGCGGCCGCGTCGAGGTTGCCTTGGCCATCACCCCGGTGTTCGTCGTCGAGAACGAGCACGACTGTCCGTGAGGGATGACGCGAGCCCAACTCGTGAACCACATCGAGGGCGATGTCGGCCGACCGCTTGTCGTCGACGACAGCGACGAGCGTGAGCACGCTCGTGCGGACCGCAGCCCATTGTTCGTGGCGGCGAAGATCGGAAAGGGCTCCTTCCACTTGGGCAACGCTCACCCCATCCGCTTCCCAGGAACCGATCGTCCACTCGGCAACGCTCATGGCCGCCGCCAGCGTCGGCCGTCGCGTTCGAGTAGCAGATCGGCCTCCCGGGGCCCCCAGGAACCAGCCTCGTAACGGGCGAGGGGTACATCGTCCTCTTCCCAGGAAGTGAGGACAGGATCCACGATGCGCCACGCCTGCTCGACCTCATCGGATCGGATGAACAGCGTCGGGTCACCGACAAGAGCGTCGAGGAGAAGCCGCTCGTACGCTTCCGGCGTCTCCTCCAAGAAGGCCGCGCCGTAGAAGAAATCCATCGACACGGACCGCACCCGGAAGGCCTGACCGGGCACCTTGGCACCGAAACGCAATGTGATGCCCTCGTCGGGCTGAATCCGAAGGACGAGAAGGTCGGGGTCGAGCCCTTCCGCCTGGCTTACGGCGAAGGGGAGATGGGGGACGTCTTTGAATTGCATTGCGATCTCGGTGACTCGCTTTGGGAGCCGCTTTCCGGTTCGCACGTAGAATGGGACGCCGGCCCAGCGCCAGTTGTCGACCAGGAGGCGCATCGCGACGTAGGTCTCCGTCTCGCTATGGGGATCGACTCCCTCCTCCTCTCGGTAGCCGCAGACCTCTCCGCCTTCGACCCATCCTCGTTGGTACTGCGCCCGCACGACGTCGGTCTTCACCTGTTCGTGATCGTAAATATCGACGGCGCGCAGCGCCTTCACCTTTTCGTCGCGGATGCCGTCGGCGTCGAAGGTGGCTGGAGGCTCCATCAAGGTGAGGGCCAGCACCTGCATGACGTGGTTCTGCACAATGTCGCGCAGCGCGCCGGCCTGCTCGTAGAAGCCCCCCCGGTGACCGACGCCGAGAGACTCCGTGACGGTGATCTGCACGTGGTCGACATAGCGACGGTTCCACACCGGCTCGAAGATGGCGTTGGCGAAGCGGAGGGCGAGAACGTTCTGTACCGTCTCCTTCCCCAGGTAATGGTCGATGCGGTACACCTGAGATTCCTCGAATACCGAGTGGACAACGGCATCGAGTTCAGTCGCGGTGCGCTGGTTGTGCCCGAATGGCTTCTCGATGACGATTCGCACGAAGGCGTCGTCGTTGACGGGGCGGTTGAGACCGGCCTCGCCGAGCGCGGTGACAATCGTCTCGAACGTCATTGGCGGGGTCGCCAGGTAGTAGAGACGGTTGCCCGACGTGCCCCGGGTGCGGTCGATGTCGTCGAGGACGTCGCGGAGCTTGGCAAACGTCTCCGGTGCTCCGTAGTCGCCGGCGACGTAGCGGAACCCCCCGTCGGCGAACGCCTGCCAAACGTGTTGCGCATCCTCGTCGTCGGCGCGTGCCTCATCGACCACCTTGCGAATGTGATCGAGAAAGTCTTCGTCGGTCATCTCCGTGCGCGAGACCCCGACGATGGAGAACCCGCCGGGCAGCAGGCGCCGCAGTGCCAGGCGCTCTAGAGCCGGCATCAGCTTGCGACTCGTGAGATCGCCTGACGCGCCGAACACGACGAGAACGGCCGGAGGCGCCACCCGCTCAAGAGTCGGTTCCACAAGAGGGTTCTCGACGGTCATCCCCAGGCTCGCCATAAAACGAGCTTATTGCTGGACGGACAGCAAGACGACTGAAGCAGTGAAGCCGTGGACGAAGTTGTGTCCGCCGATCGGGCCGAGCTCGCCGGCGCAGAACATCCCGGCAACCGGCGCGCCGGCCAAGCTCTCCGACACGACGCTCGCGTCGTGATTGGCCGCGCCGAACAGTCGAACACCACGACCGTTACAGGTGAAGAGGAGGGCGCCGTCGGCGGACTTGCCGTCAACGAGATGGCGCAGATCTGCATCGGCCGAGCCGGCGTCGCGCACCTGGAACTGCGTGGTCGAGCCAACGTCGACGAGGTCGCCGACGGCAAGGGCGCCAGTGTCGGGGTCGGCCCCGACGACGCTGCGAATCAGGAAATCGCCCGGGCCGAACTCGGCCCGACCCTCGTCAATGACCCGTCCGAGTTGGACAAGCTCCGACATGAGCTCTCGGTCTTCCTCCGACAGCCCTTCGGCGACCTCCTGGAGTCGCTCAAGGGCGGGACGGCCGGCCAGTTCGAACACGATGTTGCGGTCGGCTTTGGTGACGACGAACGGGTTGCCCACTGGGCGGCAGCCTTGCGACACGACAGTCGAAACCTGGACCTCCGGACCGAGGAACGCGCCGACCGCGCCCTGACTGACGACCTCGCCATTGATGACGAGACGGTTCTCACCGGGGCCTTGGGCCGCTGACGCCAGGCCACCGACGACGGGGAGCCCGGGCCGGTCTTCGGCCAGGCGTGCCAGAAGTTGGTCGACAGGGAACGTGAACGGGTCGGTCAGCAGTAAGAGGGCGCTGGCGTCGTTGGGAATCTCGTCGGGCCATCCCGTAAACGTCTGGCCGTCGGGAGTGGCTGAAACGGTGAGATGAAATGCGGTGAGGGCACCGGTGTAACCGGCCCACAGCGACATGCCGGGGCCTCGCTCAACCTCGCGACCGCCGCCCACGACCGAGATCGCGGCACAGCCGAGCAAAGTTCGAGGTGAGAGGGCGGCACGCACCGCCTTTACCGCGTCCCCGATGTTGCCAAGATGCGGCGGCGTGACAAACAGAAGGGCGAGGTCGGGCGCCTCGGGGGGGCTCCCGGAACCCGGAGGGACCAAACCTTCCAGCACCTCGCCGACGACTTCGGCGACAGCGTCTGCGGTGACGGGGTGTTCGGAGAGGGCGGCGGCGAAACAGTGCCGCTCGCTCGCGGCCGCTCGGGCCGCGGTCACGCCGAAGCGGGAATGATCGTCAGCGGGACGACGATCGTGCAACCGGCACTCTCCGCTCCGAGGATTTGGCAGTGGGCCTCGATCGTGCCGTAATCCTCGTAGGCCAGGTCACCCTTCACGAGTTGGCGGCCGAACCTCCCCGGGGCCACGTTCAATGGTTGGGCGTTGCGCGCCATTTCCTCACCCGCCTGATTGTGGAACGTCACCTGCAGGGTTCCCGTGCCGGGCTCGTCGGCGGGGCAGCGGACCAGCACCACCAGATGCGGCGAAATGGTGACCGGCGGAGGCGTGGGTGGCACCAGCGAAAACATGACGCCTTCCAGGTCGATCCGGGTTGACGGGCCCGCTACCTGCCGCTGATTGATGCCCTCCACGAAGAGGGCGGCCACGATGTCCATGGTGTGACGCTAGCCCTGCGGATGACCTCGTTGGTCGGCGCGCGCCGCGAACCGTAGGATGGCGAGGTCCGGCGGCCGCGACGAAGGAGAAAGAACGAGATGAGCGATCAGGAACGGTGGCAGGAGCTGGGTCAGCAGCTGCGGGTTGACGCGGTGCGCTGCAGCGGAATGGCGAAGTCAGGCCACCCGACCTCTTCGATGTCGGCAGCCGACCT
>JALZBN010000148.1 GCA_030947365.1 Actinomycetota bacterium | reverse complement strand
AACCTCGACCGTCTTGCCGTTGCGGATGGTGAGCACGTCGCCGGGCTTGGTGGCGCGGCCTCCGGGCATGTTCTCCGTCGTCGGCACGATGGCGATCACCTTCACCTTGGGGGCCAAGGCCCGCAACGTGGACATCGTGGCCAACACCGCGGCCGCGCCGGACATGTCGGTCTTCATCGTCTCCATGCCCTCGGCCGACTTGATCGAAAGACCGCCCGAGTCGAACGTGATGCCCTTGCCGACGAGGGCCACGGTTGAGCGCGCGCCGGGCGGGTCGTAGACCAGCTCGATGAGCCGGGGCGGCTCCTCGGAGCCGGCGGCGACGCCGAGCAGGCCCCCCAGGCGCTCGTTGGTGATCTGGGTCTCGTCCCACACCGTGAGGTCGAGACCGTCGCGGGCGGCCAACTCGCTAGCCACGTCGGCTAGGCGCGCCGGGGTCATCGCCCCCGCGGGCTCGTTGACAAGGTCGCGGGCCATGGCCACGGCGGCGGCGATGCGCTCGCCCCGTTCGAGGCCCCGGCGCGCCTTGACGCCTTTCCCGACAACGGTGAGTGACTCCAGTTGGCAGGGCTTCGGACTGCCCTTGTACCGGGTGAATCCGTAGGCAGCCAACGTCGCACCCTCGGCGATCGCTTGCCCGGCGATGGCCAGGTCGATCTCGGCTGGCACCGCCGCCAGGATGGTGGTCGCAGCTTCCGGGTCATGCCAAGCGGCGCGCACGAAGGCGGCTGCCGACCGGCGGAGGGTTTCGGCGGTCACTTTGTCGCGCCGGCCCATGCCGATGACGACGACCGTCGTGCCATCCTCGGCCGGCACGGCCAGAGCTTCGCCGACCGAGCCCTCGAAACGGCGCGCCGCCAGATAGGCAAGGTCGAGCTCGGCCCCGGTGCCGGAGACGGCTTCGAGCGGCCGCCCTTCGAAGAACGGCACACCGAGGACAGGTGTGTCGTCGGGCACAACATCGGCAAGCGTCAACGTGATCGACATGGCTCGGGAGCCTAACGGGCGGGTTTGGAGGGGTCAGCCCGTGCTGGCGACCGGTCCGCACATTGCCCCGACGACGGGCGCGGCGATGACAGGAACGCCGGCGGTGTACACCCGGCGCGGCAGCCGGGCGTCGACTTCCATGGGCATCTCGACAGGGACCGCTGCGGGCACTGACCGCGGCGCGCCGCGCCGCGCGCGGTGACGGGCATCGCGACGCACGACGAGGAGGCCCACGAAAAGCAAGAGGCAATCATCGAGGGCGAGGTTCACCGCCAGCATGGAGCGCTGAGCGGTGACGACCGCGGCCAGAACACTTACAGCAACCGCGACGAGCAGACCGGCGAGGATGGAGCGGAGCAGCGCCGCATGGGCGGCGCGCTTCGACAGAACCGACGGGAGAGCAGTAGCGGTTGGCGCCGTCGGCGGCGCTCCGGCGGTTGGCTCGTCGTCGGACGGACCGAAGAATCCCTCGGCGTGCTCGAGGGCCTGGAGGCTGTCACCGAAGCTCGATGCACCGAAGCTTGATGCAAAGTGGGCGCGCCGAGATTGAATCCCTCTGAAGACCACAGGAACGAGCACCGCGGCCCACAGCAACGCCAGAAACAGAACAACGGGCACTGCCGATCCCCCCCCCTAACCCGACCCCACTATTCCGCCGACACTGGTTGTGCCGCCAACACTTACCTTTCTCCCACCTGTCAGCCAATTCCTGCCCGGGAGTGTGATGTCGGCCGACTACCAATCATATTCCGTGCCGCCTCACCCGTGGGCCGACGGTACTCTCGACGGATGAAGGCCTATCTGGATGCCGTACGCGAACGCGTCGTCATCTTTGATGGCGCCGCCGGTACAAACATCCAGCGCGCCGGGCTGACAGCCGACGATTTTGGGGGGCCGGCCCTCGAAGGTTGCAACGAGCTGTTGGTCGCGACCCGTCCCGACGTCATAGCCGACCTGCACCGGTCGTTCCTCGACGTCGGGGTAGACGTCGTAGAGACCGACACCTTCGGTGCCCTGTCGGTCACGCTGGCCGAGTACGGCATCGGCGAGCGCGCCCACGAGCTCAACCTCCGCGCCGCGCGCATCGCCCGCGAGGTCGCCGACGAGTTCTCGACCTCTAGCGAGCCTCGTTGGGTCGCAGGATCCATCGGACCGGGCACGAAGTTCCCCTCTTTGGGCCAGATCCGCTTTGCCGAATTCCGCGACGCGTACGTGGAACAGGCCCGGGGATTGCTCGAGGGTGGCGTCGACCTGCTCCTCATCGAGACCGTGTTCGATCTGTTGCAGGCCAAGGCCGCGATTATCGGCTGCCGGCGCGCCATGGAGCTCGAGGGTCGCCGGGTGCCGATCCAGGTGCAGGTCACGATCGAGCTCACGGGGCGGATGTTGCCGGGCACCGAGATCGGCGCGGCTCTCACCGCTCTCGAGGCAATGAGGGTCGATGTCATCGGGCTCAACTGTGCGACCGGACCGAGCGAGATGCATGAGCATCTTCGCCATCTCTCTCAGCACTGCCGGCTGCCAGTTTCGTGCCTGCCCAACGCCGGACTGCCGTCGGTCGTCGATGGCGAGATGCACTACGACCTCACGCCCGAGCAGCTGGCCGAGTTCCACGCCGGCTTCATCAGCGAGCTCGGTGTGCAAGTGGTGGGTGGGTGTTGTGGGACGACGCCGGAGCATCTGAAGGCCGTCGTCGAACGCTGCGCGGCGTTGACTCCCGCTCCCCGCACCCCCGCCCACGAGCCCGGCGCGACCTCGATCTATACCCACGTGCCGTTCCACCAGGACACGTCGTTCCTCGTCGTCGGAGAGCGCACCAACGCCAACGGCTCGAAGAAGTTCCGCGAGGCGATGCTTGCCGACGACTGGGACACCTGTGTGGCAATGGGCCGCGACCAGGTGAAGGAGGGCGCCCACCTCCTCGACGTGTGCGTCGACTACACCGGCGAAGACGGCGGGCGCGACATGGACGAGATCGCGCGCCGGTTCGCCACCCAGGTCAGTATCCCGCTCGTGCTCGACTCCACCGAGCCGGGCGTTATCGAAGCCGGGTTGCAATGGATCGGCGGCAAGCCTGTTCTTAACTCCGTCAACCTCGAAGACGGCGACGCGCCGGGCACCCGCTTCGACAGGTTCTTCTCACTGGCGCGCGAGTACGGCGCCGCGGTTGTCTGCACCTGTATCGACCAGGAGGGCCAGGCCCGCACCGCGGAATGGAAGCTGCGGGCGGCGCGGGCGATCCACGACCTCGCCGTCGACCGTTACGGCATGGAGCCCACCGATTTGCTGTTCGACACCCTTGCGTTGCCGTTGTCGACCGGGATGGAAGAGAGCCGGCGCGACGGCATCGAGACGATCGAGGGCATCAAGCGCATCAAGGCCGAGCTCCCGGGTGTCTCGACGATCCTTGGGCTGTCAAATGTCTCCTTCGGGCTCAACCCCGCGGCGCGCCACGTGTTGAACTCCGTCTTCCTCCACGAGTGTGTCGAAGCTGGGCTCGACGCGGCCATCGTGCACGCGGGCCGCATCATGCCGTTGTCGAAGATTCCCGAGCGGCAGCGGGAGGTGTGCCTCGACCTCGTCTACGACAGGCGCCATCCGGGTTACGACCCGCTCCAGGAGCTACTCGGTCTGTTCGAGGGCGTCACCGCCGCGGCCGTCGAGAAGGAGGACCGAAGCGGCTGGCCCATTGGCGAGCGGCTGAAGCACCGCATCATCGACGGCGACCGCGACGGTTTGGCGGCCGACCTCGACGAGGCGTTGTCAACGACGCCCGCGCTCGCCATCGTCAACGACATGCTGCTGGCCGGCATGAAGGTGGTTGGCGACCTCTTCGCATCGGGCGAGATGCAACTGCCGTTCGTGCTCCAGTCGGCGGAGGCGATGAAGTCCGCCGTCGCCTACCTCGAGCCCCACATGGAGAAGAGCGACCAAGGTGGCAAGGGCCGCATCGTGCTCGCCACGGTGAAGGGCGACGTGCACGACATCGGCAAGAACCTCGTCGACATCATCCTCACCAACAACGGCTACGAGGTGCACAACCTCGGCATCAAGGTTGCGGTCACCGAAATGGTGGCCAAGGCCTTGGAGGTAAAGGCCGACGCCATCGGGATGAGCGGCCTGCTGGTGAAGTCGACGCTCATCATGAGGGAGAACTTGGAAGAGCTGAACCGGCGCGAGCTGTCGAGCATCCCGGTGATCCTGGGCGGCGCCGCGTTGACCCGGTCCTACGTCGAGCGCGACATGCGGGAGACCTACGAGGGGCGCGTCTTCTACGGAAAGGACGCCTTCGAAGGACTTCGC
>JALZBN010000147.1 GCA_030947365.1 Actinomycetota bacterium | reverse complement strand
GCGCCGAGTTCTGCGGGCTACGCCATTCGCAGATGCTCTTCGATGTGAAGGTCGTCGCACCCGGCGCGTACCAGCAGTGGCTGACGAGCCAAGGAGCTCCGCCGCCGTGACCCTCCTCGACGAAAGAGAAGAGGCGGTTCCCGAACCGCACCAGCCGCCGGAGCCGACGGGCCTGCTGCGCTGGTTCACCACCACCGACCACAAGGTCATCGGCAAGAGCTACATGCTCACGTCGTTCGCCTTCTTCTGCCTCGCCGGACTCCTTGCCCTCCTCATCCGCACCCAGCTGTCCCAGCCCAACAACAACTTCCTCGACCAGCAGACCTACAACGAGATCTTCACGCTGCACGGCACGGTGATGATGTTCCTGTTCGCGACCCCCTTCGGCTTCGGCCTCGCGAACTATTTCGTGCCACTGCACATCGGCGCGCCCGACATGGCGTTCCCGCGTCTCAACGCCCTCTCCTACTGGATGTTCCTCACCGGCGGTTTGATCGTCGTCTCGGGTTATCTCACCGCCGGCGGCAGTGCTGCGTTCGGGTGGACGGCTTACGCCCCGTTGTCGGACGCGGTTCGCTCACCGGGCCCCGGGCCTGACCTGTGGATCATCGGGCTGGGGCTCACCGGTCTGTCGACTGTCGCAACCGCGGTCAACATCGTGACGACGGTCTTTTGCCTGCGCGCGCCGAGGGTGACGATGTTTCGCATTCCCATCTTCACCTGGAACATGCTCATTACCTCGGTGCTGGCGCTCATGGCCTTTCCCGTCTTCACCTCGGCCTTGGCTCTGCTGTTCGCCGACCGGCATCTACACACGCACATCTTCGACGTGAGCGGCGGCGGCGTACCGATCCTCTGGCAACACCTCTTCTGGTTCTTCGGCCATCCCGAGGTGTACATCATCGTCTTGCCATTCTTCGGCGTTGTCACCCAGGTGCTCCCGGTGTTCTCGCGCCGCCCGATATTCGGGTACCGCGGCCTTGTCTTCGCGACGCTGGCAATCGCCGGGCTGTCGGTGGGCGTGTGGGCCCACCACATGTTCGTGACCGGCGCCGTGCTGTTGCCGTTCTTCTCGGCCATGTCATTTCTCATCGCCGTGCCGACGGGAGTGAAGTTCTTCAACTGGATCGGCACCATGTGGGGCGGAAAGCTGACCTTTCCGACGCCGATGCTCTTCTCCGTTGGCTTTCTCGTCGTGTTCCTGTTCGGCGGGCTGTCCGGCGTGATCCTGGCCGCGCCGCCGGCCGACTTCCAGCTCCACGACACGTACTTCGTGGTCGCCCACATGCACTACGTGCTGTTCGGTAGCGCGCTCTTCGCCGGGTTCTCCGGGATCTACTTCTGGTACCCCAAGATGACGGGACGGATGCTGCGGGAGGGCTGGGGCAAGATCCATTTCTGGAGCCTCTTCATCGGATTCAACCTCACGTTCTTCCCCCAACACATCCTGGGCGAGCGAGGCATGCCCCGACGCGTGGCCACCTACGGTACCGGCCAGGGTCTCGACTTCCTCAATGCCCTGTCAACGGTCGGTTCGTTCCTCGTCGGCATCTCGACCCTCTTTTTCATCTGGAACCTCTGGGTCGCGTGGCGCCGTCCTATTCCCGCGGGCAACGATCCCTGGGGCGGCCACACCCTCGAGTGGTGGACCACGTCTCCGCCGCCGTCTCACAACTTCACGTCGCTTCCACCCATCCGGTCCGACCGTCCGGTCTGGGACTACCACCATCCAGAAGAAGAACAGGTGCACCCCGAGGCCGGCTTACCCGGCAAGCCTGCTGACCCTGACGGGGGGCCGGGGACGTGAAGACGGAGGGCGCAATCTTCGTGGGCATCGCCTCGTTCTTCACCGTCGTTGCCGCCATCTACTGGTTCACGAGCTACGAGCCCGCAGGCAGCGTGCTACTGCTCCTCACCGCCGGGTTGGGGGCCATTCCCGGCGCGTGGTTGATCCTCGCGGCGCGCCGCACGCCACCCCGCCTCGAAGACCAAGAAGACGCCGATCCTGCGGACGGCGCGGGTCCGGTCGGCACGTTCCCAGAGTCGAGTGTGTGGCCCCTCGTCTTCGCCCTGGGTCTCGCCCTCGCCGGCGTCGGCTTCGTGTTCGGCATCTGGTTCGCACTGCCGGGTCTTCCACTCGCGGTCGCGGGAATCGTCGGCGGCATCGCCGAAGGTCGTCGCGGCATGTGATCCGCTCGGGTGCGCCCGCTATTACAGCGGCGAACCCTGAAGACTTATCTCTGAGACCTTCGACGCTCCCTTGACCTTGATCACGATCTTCGCCGAATACTGGCCAATCCCGTTCGGGGTGAACGTCACGGTCATCTCACACGACGCGCCGGCGGGAATCTTGTCGTTCGTACACGGCGCGTCCTTCACGGCGAACTGGGCCGCGCCGTCGCCCTGGAGGTCTGTCTGCACCGAGAGATCCGTCTCGCCGGTGTTCTTGACTACGACCTTCCCCGACGGGGCCAACGACTTGAGCACAAGAGACGTGGGCGTCACGCTGAACGTCGGTGCCGCTGCCACCGTCGTCGCTGTCGGACCGCCGGACGCTGTCGAGGTCTGGTCGGTCACGGTGCCGGTGTCCTTGTTACTACTGGAGTCCTTGCCGCCGATGACACCGAACGTCACCAGCAGGCCGACAACGGCAGCCGTCGCCGACAGGAAACCGGCCACCCCGGTGATGATTCCCGGCGCGCTTGACCAAAAGTGTCGTTTTTCCATCCCTCGTCCCTACAGGCCCGGGAGTGCTCGGTGCAAGCGGAAACGAAGCCGGGAGTAGGTTGAGCGTGTGGCGGATCAGGCGCAGTTCACCGACTTGGCGATGGAGTTCATGCCGTCGCTGTATACCGCCGCGCTGCGCATGACGCGAAACCCTTCCGACGCCGAAGACCTCGTGCAGGAGACGTACCTGAAGGCGTACCGAGCCTTCGGCGGGTTCCAAGAGGGCACCAATCTCAAGGCCTGGCTCTACCGGATCCTCACCAACACCTTCATCAACTCCTACCGGGCCAAGAAGCGGCGTCCGGAGGAATCAGACATCGACGACGTCGAGAGCCTCTACCTCTACCGCCGGCTCGGCGGCCTGGCCGGGTCGACCTCCGGCCGCAGTGCCGAGGACGAGGTGCTCGACCACATCACCGAGTCGGAGGTGAAGGAGGCCATCGAGGCCCTCCCGGAGCAGTTCCGGATGGCGGTGCTGCTTGGCGATGTCGAGGGATTTTCCTACAAGGAGATCGCCGAGATCCTCGATGTTCCTATTGGTACTGTCATGAGTCGGCTCCATCGCGGAAGAAGAGCGCTGCAAGCACGGTTATACGAGTTCGGACGTCAGCGAGGTCTGGTCGACGAGCGTGAGGGAACGCCACATGGGTGAAGACTGCCGAGAGGCTGTCGAACTGCTGTACCACTACATCGACGGCGAGCTCACCGAGGAACGGCGCGTGCTGATAAGCCACCACCTCGATGATTGCCCGCCCTGCATGCAGGCGTTCGACTTCGAGGCCGAGCTGCGCATCGTCGTGTCTCAGCGGTGCCGCGATCGAGTGCCGGATGCGCTGCAGCAGCGCATCGCGCAGTCCATCGCCGGAATGGATCTCTCCACGGAATAGCGGCCGGCCGTTTCGCGTTTGCTGGAGCATGGCCGACGGATCAGTTGGAGCTCATCCGATCACCGGGAACTACCGCCCTTCCAAGGCGTTCAAGTCCGGGAGAGTGTGCCGGCACCAAGGCTGCGTGACGCGGCTGTCGATCTACAACAGTGGGGTCTACTGCGTTCAGCACGAGCCCATGATCGTGCCCCGTATGCGGGGCAAGAAGATCGCCTAGCCCAGTCGCGCAGTTCGAGGGTCGCCGACGTGAGTTACTGAGGCGCGGCAGCGTAGGCTCGCGCCGTGGACCTTCTCGCAGTCGCCAAGCCCTGGACGTACTGGTTGGCGTTTCCCATCGTCGCCATCTCGATCCTCGGAGTGCTGTCCCTCTTCTTGCGCTACCTCTTGAAGGTGGTCGCGGCGAAGTACCCCAAGCAGTAGCGAGGCGCTCATGGACCAGCCCGAACCGATCGCGTGGGACGTGGCGGAGCGGGTCGCGATCCGCGTCGCCCGCCGCGAGCCTCTCGCCGAGTCGTATCACTACGAGTCGCTCGACCCGGATTTCAAGGAGTTCACCGCCGAGGCCGAGCAGCTCGTCGCCGCCGAGACCGGCTTGCGCTCCCTCAGCGGACCGGCGCGCGTGCGGGTCACCGACCGTGCCGGCTGGATCCGCGCCAACTTGGCCTCGTTTCGCCGCCTGCTGCGGCCGCTCACGGAACGCCTCGGC
>JALZBN010000146.1 GCA_030947365.1 Actinomycetota bacterium | reverse complement strand
CCGACCGGGCGCTGGCCGGCGCGCTCGCGGTCGAGGGCGTGGTCGCCTACGGCGATGTCGAACACCGGTTGCCGCACATCATCTGCATCGGTGTCGGTGGTGTCGAAGCCGAAGCGGTTTTGCTCGGGCTCGACCAGGCCGGCGTCGCGGCCCATTCCGGCAGCGCGTGCTCTTCGGAGTCACTGGAGCCTTCGCCCGTGCTGGAGGCCATGGGCGTCGAGGCCGAACGCTCGCTCCGGATCTCGGTGGGTTGGTCCACGACAGACGCCGACATCGGCGCGTTCGTCGACGCGTTTCCGTTGGTCGTCGGTCGGTTGCGGGAGCTACGCGCCGGCTAAAAGTCCTCGCGCTTTAGCCGAGGACGTCTTTCGTTGTCATGCGGGCCCAAGCGGCTAGGCCGAAGACCGCCGTCCACCCGAGTTGGAGCAGCAGGTCTTCTCCGATGTTGCCCCATGTCACCGGGGTGCGCATGAGGTCGCCGAAAGCGAGCCAGTGGTGGGTTAGGAGGAAGGGGTGGATGGCGTGGAGCTGGGGGATGGCGTCAAGGATCTGGCTGGTGATGGCCACTCCCGCGCACGCGGCGATGGCTCCGACCGGTGAGTCGGTCAAGGTCGAGATGAACAGCCCGATTGCCGCGAGACCCAGCATCGACGCGCCGACCACACCGGCCGCGGCGCCGGCGCGCAGCACGCCGTCGCCTAGGGAGATCGAGGTGCCCGACAAGGTGCTGACGTCGCCGATGGGGAAGACGATCGAGCCCAGCACCAGGCCGGTGACGACCACGGCCAGAGCGGCAGCGATACAGAAGACGGCGGCGCTCACGAGCTTGGCCACGAGCAGTCGGGTGCGGCTGACCGGTCGGGCCAGCAGATACCTGAGGGTGCCGAGGCTTGCCTCGCCGGCGATCGTGTCACCGGCCACGACGGCGACCGCGAGCGGCAGGAAGAACGGGATCACCACCGTGAGGCCGGCCAAAGCGGCGAAGACGCCGTTGTGCGACACCTGGGCAAGGAAGGTAGGGCCGTTGCCGTTGTCGGGCCCACCTGAGAGCTTCACCGCCAGCACGAGCAGCGACGGTATGGCGGCCAAGCCGATGAGAAGGGCACGTGTGCGAAGGCGGCCGAATGAGAGCTTCAGCTCACTGAGCAACATCGAAACCCTCCCCCGTCAGTGACACGAAGAGGTCTTCGAGGCTCGGCGTCTCCGAGAAGAGGGCACGCACGCGCACTCCCGCGCCAACCAGGGCGATGGTGATGTCCTCCGGGGCCGCGCCGAGCAGCTCGGCGCGCACGATCGGGTAGCTCGCGTCAGCTGCCCCAGGCTCGTCTGACGACACCAGCCCGATACCGGAGACGGTGCGAAGGGTAGCGATGGCGTCGGCGACATCAGGGGTCTCGACGCGAAGCACCGGGCGTTGCGCCGACCGCAGTTCGGTCATCGTGCCCTGGGCGACGGCGCGTCCGGCGAAGACGACGGCCGCGTGGGTGCAGACCTGTTCGATCTCGGAGAGGAGGTGGCTCGACAAGAAGACGGTGATGCCGTCGGCGGCCAGCTTCCGGATGAGGTGGCGTACCTCCCGGGTGCCCTGGGGGTCGAGGCCATTCGTTGGTTCGTCGAGAATCAACAGTTCAACCGGCCGCACGAGCGTGCGGGCGAGTGCGAGCCGCTGTCCCATGCCTTGCGAGTAGGCCCGCACCTTCTTGTCGGCGGCAGCGGCGAGGCCGACCCGGGCCAGCGCATCGTCGATCCTGGTCTTGCGGTCGCCACGCGACGCGCCGGGCCCCACCGCGTCGAAGCGTTCGAGGTTTTCACGCCCGGAGAGATAGGGATAGAAGGCGGGGCCCTCGACGACTGATCCCACGGACGGCAGCACCTCGATGGCCGCGCCGGGCACGTCGCCACCGAGCAACCGCACCCGCCCCGCCGACGGGTACGAGAGCCCGAGCAGCATACGGATCGTCGTCGTCTTACCCGATCCGTTCGGTCCGAGGAACCCGAAGACCGAGCCTTCGGGGACGGCCAGGTCGAGGCCGTCGACGACGGCGCGCCCGCTGAAGCGCTTCGTCAGGCCGGTGGTCTCGATGGCCAGCCCGTTCAGGGCCCGGGTCGGCCCGGGGTGAACGGACTCGGCGACCGAGGTCAGGCGGCAGCCTCGAGGGCGGCCTCGTTGACCGAGCCGACAAGCACCCGGCCGTCGTCGAGGAACAAGACGTTGACGAGCGACGTGTGCAGGAGGCGGCCGCCGGCTACGGGCTTCGCCAGCTTCTTCACCATGTCGAGGGTGGGGTCGCCCGACGTAGCAGGGTCAGGAGTGACGACGACGATTGTCTCCCAGGCGTCACCCTTGGTCTGGACGTGGCGTGCGCCGCTGGCGTTGGCCGGATCCGGGGTCGTCGGCGCCGGTGCCCCAGCAGCGGCGTGACGGCGGTGGCCACCGCCTCGTTCGCCATCGTTGCCCTGAGGCAGGAAGAGTTCCTCCGGCGAGTGCGCCTCGGTTACCTGGGCGCCGGCCGGTGGGGTGAAGGCGAAGGTGCTGTCACCGGGGACGGAGAAGTCGACTGAGGTGAAGCCGAGCTCGAATGCCGGCGTGCCCGAGTCCTTCGTCAGCACCTGTACTCGTAGTGGCAGCCCGGTGGCGGAATCGACAGCGATCACGACATCGGCGACGAGGCTCACGTCTGAGCGAGGCGAGAGCACGAGCTCGTAGGCCGGGCGACCGGCGACAGTCGCGGTGTCGCGGACGAAGACGCGGGTCGTGGGGTCGACCGACGCCAGCAGCTTGTTGGCAAGGGCCTCCGGTGTGGGCTCGACGGTCGCAGGATCGTGAGCGACGTCAGTGCCCGGCTTATCGCCGGGCTTCTCGGCGCCGGCCTTCTGGTCGAGGGCGAGGTGCGTGGCCCGCTGGCCGTCGCTCTCCCAGACCCAGACGTCGGTGCCGCTGCGAACGATGTCGGACTCGGCCATCTGGGTCGGGAACGCCACCCGCACCTTGTCGCCGGCGGCCCAGACGTTGGCGGTGTGGTCACCCGAGAGAAGGCTCGGCAGGAGACCGTGGCCGATCGGCAGGGCCTGGCCCAGATCGGGAAGGCCCAGGTTCGTCTTCAGAGTGAGACTGCCCGACAGTCCGGGCACCGAGGCGTTCTTGACCTTGAGGAGCAGGTCTTGGGGCGACACCGGTGGAAGGGACGGCGGGGGGTCTTCGGCGCTGGCGAGTGTGGGGACGATTGAAATCGCGCCGACAAGGATGGCGGCGAGGGTGGGGGGGACCAACCAGCGAAGACGGCTCGGACGGGCGGGCGAGTCTGAGGCAGCGGGATTTCTCATGCGTCTAGTGGATCACAACAACGATGAGAAGGGGCTCAGGGTGGCCTAAGAAGTTCCTCATATTTCGCGGGGGCCAGGCGCCGGAGGCACGGAGCGGCAACGATGGAGGTATGCGGATCCTTGTCGTTGACGACGAGCCGGCGGTTCGGTCTTCGCTGCAGCGCACGCTCGTGCAGGCTGGTTACGAGGTGGCGTTGGCCTCGGATGGCCGTGAGGCACTTGCCGCGATCGGTGACGCCGAGCCGGACGCTGTGGTCTTGGATGTGATGATGCCTGGCCTCGACGGGATCGAAGTGACGAGACGGCTGCGGCGGATGGGGGATCAGACCCCGGTACTGCTCCTGACGGCGCGCCAGGATGTGTCAGACCGCGTGGCCGGCCTGAATGCCGGCGCGGACGACTACCTGACCAAGCCCTTCGCTCTCGAGGAACTGCTGGCCCGGGTGCGGGCGCTCCTTCGCCGGTCGGTTGCCCTTCCAGACGGCGACGCGCAGAGCGACCTGCAGGTCGAAGACCTGGCGATCGATCTTGTCGCCCATCGGGCAACGCGGCGCGAACGGCCACTCGACCTGACTCGAACGGAGTTCTCCCTGCTGGAGCTGTTCATGAGGAACCCGGGACGTGTCCTCAGCCGATCGCACATCTACGAACAGGTGTGGGGCTACGACTTCGGCCCGTCGTCCAACTCGCTCGACGTCTACGTCGGCTACCTGCGGCGCAAGACCGAGGCCGGCGGTGAGCCCCGCCTGGTGCAAACGGTTCGCGGCGTTGGCTTCGTGCTGCGCGTCGAGTGAGTTTTCGAAATCGGCTGACGTTTGTTGCGGCCGGATCCGTCGCCGTCGCGCTGGTGATCGCCTCGGTCGTCGTCTACACGGCAGTCGCCTCCAACCTGAGGTCGCAGGTCGACGACAGCTTGCGACGGCAGGTCTTGTCGCTGGCCGCCGCGCCCGTTGGCACCGCGCCCGCGACCGGCAACGAGGCGGTTGGCGACGGCCAGGTCGTCGGCGCCGACGGCAAGGTCACACC
>JALZBN010000018.1 GCA_030947365.1 Actinomycetota bacterium | reverse complement strand
TGGATACGGGCCGGGGACTGAGATCGCTGGTGGGCAACGCTATGCGCCGAACTTCGTGCCGAGTCGCAACGTCAATCACCGAGATGTCGTCGCTCGCCGCGTTGGTGACGTAGAGCAATGTGCCGTTGGCGTTGAGGTCGAAGCCGTCGGGCTGGTTACCAACGGGAATCGGTAACTCGAGGGTATCGGTTGCCAAGTCGACGACGTCGACCCGATTGTATGAGGAGTTGATGGCGAATGCGTGGCCCGCCCCGTCGATCACGAGGCCGGTCAGCTGACCGTCGACCGAGACGAAGGTGGGGACCGGGACGGCCGTGGCCGCGGCGGCCATCGCCGCGGAGACGGGGGACGCGACAATCGACGCGACCAAGGTGCGATCATCGCGACACCCAGCAGCCACGAGCCTCGCTTCGTCCGCCGCATTGTGTAGGCATCGGCACGCGTCCGGACGACCTGAATGGTCACCCACCGCGGGCTGCCCGATCGCTGACGGAAGGTCGAGAAGGCGTTCTCGGTTGGACCCCTGAGCATCGAGGTCGATCTCGACCGCGAGCTGCTCGGGCAATTCAAGGACGACAAAAATGATCCAGCGGAGACCTTCCGATCGGGAGACCGCCGGCTAAACGGTCCGCCCTACGGGGCGGGCCATTCGTTTGAGTGATCCTGCCAGCTTGCTGCACAACCGTGACAAGCCGGCGGTGCCAAGCGCTCTGACGATCTCGACGAGTTCTGTGGCGCGACCTACGAAGACCTCATGCACCGCTTGATTGTCGCGCCCAGAGTCGCAGTGCAAAATGCCGCTAGTGGCAACCAGCTGGTAATTGCACCGAGCGGCGCCGTCTCGCCGAGGGCGTTCTGCTGCTCGCGCTATGCGATGAACGCCTGCCAGACCGCTGCCGGCAATGGGGTTGGACGGTCACCCTTCGTTCCCCACGCGACGGTGGGGCCTCCTTTGACGAACCACATGCCGTTGGATGGCCGGAACACCGCCAGGTCGGTCGTGCCGTCGCCGTCGTAGTCGCCCGGCACGGGGACGTCGCCGGAAGTGCCCCACACCGTCACCGCGCCGCCCTTCACGAACCAGGTGCCACTCGACGGGCGGAACACGGCTATGTCAACCGCGCCGTCGCCGTCGTAGTCACCCGGCACCGGAATGTCACCAGACGTCCCGAACTTGGTCGTCGACCCGCCCTTCACGAACCACGTTCCATTGGACGGGCGGAACACCGCGAGGTCGGCCGCGCCGTCACCGTCGTAGTCGCCCGGCACGGGAATGTCACCGGATGTGCCCCACGCGGTCGTCGCACCGCCCTTGATGAACCAGGTGCCTGTGGACGGTCGGAACACCGCCATGTCGGTTGTGCCGTTGCCGTCGTAGTCGCCCGGTACGGGGGTGTCAGCCGGCGCGCCGAACGCCATGGTGGGCCCGTCTTTGACGAACCACGTTCCATTGGACGGGCGGAAAACCGCGTCGTCGGTGGTGCCGTTTCCGTCGTAGTCGCCCGGCACCGGGACATCGCCTGAGGTGCCCCAACCGGTGGTCGACTTGTCCTTGACGAACCAAGTGCCGGTCGAGGGCCGGAACACCCCGAGATCGGTTGTGCCGTTTCCATCGAAGTCGCTAACCGTCCCCGCCGACGCCGCGCCGCCACACGTCCGCGCCGAGCTCTCGCTGTTGCGAGGCACCGGGCCGTCGACGTTGAAATCGGTGCCGTTCTGGTCGGTGTCGATGCAGCCCTGGCTGGCGCGATGGATGGCGGTCGAGTTCGCGGGTGATGGCGAAGGCACCGATCCCTCGAAGGCGTTGGCGCCGCCGTAGCCCACGAAGTCACGGACCCCCGTGCCGAACGGCCCGTTGCCGGCGAGTCCCCAGCCGTTGCTCACCAACGCAACTTTGCCCGCCGTCGAGCCGATGTTGACGTTGCCAACCGAGTCGGCCGCGGGGAGGTTCGTGCCAAACGCGCCGCTGCCGGCTTCCTGGACGAGGAAGTAGCCCCCCGCCGGGATGGAGCCGCTGAGAGACGTCAACGACCATGCGGTGCCCGTCGGTGACGCGTACTGCACCGACCAGTCGGACAGGTCGACCGACGTCGTACTCCGGTTGAACAGCTCCACGTAGTCGTTGGCGTACGGCGCGCCGGCGTTTCCGCCGCCGCCGAACACCTGGCTGATCACCACGTCGTGGCACGAGTTCAGCGCTGATGACGAGTTGCGGGGGTTGGGACTCCCCGACACGAAGTCGGTGCTGTTGTCGTCGCCGTCGGAGCACCCGCCGTCGACTCTGAGATCGGCACTCGTACTGGAAAGACCGGGCGCGGCATCAGATCCTTCGAAGCCGTTGGCCGAGCCGTAGCCGACGAGGTCGTGAAGTTGACCGCCGGACGGCGCCGTTCCCGCCAAGGGAGTAGCGCTGGCGCTGAGCGCCACCTTTCCGGCGGCCGCGCTCATCGCGGTCGAACCTGACACGTCGGCGTCGGGCAAGGACGAACCGGCTGTGCCTCCACTGGACTCCGAGACGAGGAAGTAGCCGCCGCCTGGGATCGAGCCGCTGAGCGGCGTGACGAGCCAGTTGGATCCCGTCGCCGTCGTGTACTGAACCGACCAGCCGCTCACGTCGACGGACCGAGTGCCGCGGTTGAACAGCTCGATGTAATCGTTGCTGAACGGCGCGCCGACGTTGCCGCCACCGCCGAAGACCTGGCTGACGACGACGTCGGGTGACACCGCGTCGGCGGATGGGATCGATGTAACGAGAGCGGCACTGAAGACGAGTGCCGCCGCGAGCGCGGAGCGAAACCTCATGGGAGGAGTCCTTCCAGGGTGACCGGTTACCGGTCGGGAACTCTGAGCGCCGTCGCCGTGATCGCGTCTCGGGGGCGCGACCGGGCGAGATCATTCCATCCCGCGCCGTGAAAGTCCAGAGGTTTCTTTGCAAGCCTGGCTAGGAATCCTGCTTCCCGTAGAAGAGACGTTCCACCACCTCGCGGGAGCGGCGGGTGACGCGCCGGTAGTTCTCGCGCAGCTCCGCGGGAGTCGTCGCGAGTGACCGCGCCAGATGCCCGAGAGGGTTCGGCTGCAACGGAAGCGCGTCATCCGGCGCGCCTTTCACGAGGAACCACCGGTTGCGAGTGTGCTCACAGAATCGGTAGGCCTCGGCCAAGGTCTCCCGGTCGCGGGTGGCGAGCACACCGGTTTCGCCGAGCCGCCCCAGAGCAGCCATCGTGCCCGTGGCGCGAACGCCGTGTTGGAGCTGGAGCAGCTGGGTCGTGAACTCAATATCGGACAACGAGCCTCGTCCGAGCTTCAGGTGGAACTGGGGATCCTGACCTGCGGGGATTCGCTCCCGCTCGATGCGGGCCTTCATTCGACGTATCTCTCGAACCTCCGCGTCCGGCAACGGGCGCCCCCACACAAAGGGCTCGACAACTTCGAGGAATCGACCGCCGAGCTCCAAGTCACCGGCGACCGGTCGGGCTCGGATCAGCGCTTGCCGCTCCCACACCTGGGCCCACCGGTTGTAGTACTTGCCGTATCCCTCCAGGCTGCGTGCGAGCGGACCGTCCTTGCCCTCGGGTCGCAACCCGGCGTCGACGCTGTAGACGCCGGCCGCAGGGGTCACTCCGGCCAGGAACTGCAGCAATCCTTCGGCCGTCTTCTCGGCGACGGCGAAGTCCTCCGCCGTCGAACCGTCATAGACGAACAGCAGGTCGAGATCACTCGCGTACGAGAGCTCAGCGCCACCGAACCTGCCCATGGCAATAACCGCAAAAGGCAGCGGCGGGTCGACCGCCCTCAGTGCTGCCTCGACCGAGGCCTCGGCCAACCCACTCAGCTCCGACGCGGTGACGATCAGCGACTCTTCGCCCGGATGAGCCGACAGCCCCAAGACGTCGGCCGCCGCGATGCGGAGCTCTTCACGCCGCTGGAACCGCTGCAAACCTCGCTGGCGGCCTTCCAAATCGCCGCGCCAAGCCAGCGCACTCGCGGCCCCCGCTAACAGTGCCTCGTCGCTGCGGGGCGCCAAACCGTCGGGCTCACCGAGAACGGGAATCAGGTCGGGATTGTGCTCGAGGGCATCGGTCAATCGCCGGCTTGTCCCGAGCAGCATGCACAACCGTCGGGCTCCTTCGGGCGACTCCCGGAACGTCACCGCCAACTCGGTGGCTCGGTGCGCGCCCGAGCTGAGCAGCCGGAGCCCGAGCAGGCCCAGATCAGGATCGGGGGCCTCCGACAGCCAACCCAGCAACAGCGGGAGCATCTGTTGCATCAACCGGGACGAGCGTGTCAGGCCTCGTGTCAGCTCCTCGAGGGCCTGACGCGTGCGCTCGGCATCGGTGAAACCGAATGCAGCCAGGCGCGCCGCGACCGCTTGAGAACTAAGGCGCGCCGGGCCCGGTACCGACAACGCGTCGAGCAGGGGCCGGAAGAACAGGTGCTCGTGGATCGTGCGGACCGCCGCCTGCTGCTGGCGCAGATACCCCGTGAGGAGTTCAGCGGCTGGAGCGGCCGCAGTGTCGCGATATCCCATCACCCGGGCCAGCCGGGTGAGCGCCACACGATCGGTCGGCAGCGCGTAGACCTGCTCCTCCTGGAAGAGCTGGAGGCGGTGCTCCACGGTTCTCAGCAGCCGGTAGGCGTGTTCGAGGGCTCGACCGTCGGAGAGATCGATGTAACCCCCTGCGCCAAGCTCGGCAAGCGCGCCGAACGTCGCCGGCGAGCGAACGCCGGGATCGTCGCCGCCGTGCACCAACTGGAGCAGCTGGACCGCGAATTCGATGTCGCGAATCCCTCCCCGCCCTCGCTTGATCTCTCGATCGGTCAGGCCCTTGCGGGCCAGCTCGCGCTCGGAGCGGGCCTTCATTGTGCGCACGGCGCGCACATCGTCCTGGGTAAAGGTCCGACCCCACACCCTGGCGCTGGCGGCTGAAAAGAAGGCGGCACCCAGGGTCGGGTCGCCGGCAATCGGGCGGGCCTTGATGAGCGCTTGAAACTCCCACGTATGCGCCCACCGGTCCCAGTACGCCTCGTAGGACTCGAGGGAGCGCACGAGTGGACCATCGCGTCCTTCCGGTCTCAGGTCGACGTCGACCCGGAAGCAGGTGCGGGCCACTTCGATGACAGCTCTGGCGGCGCGCTCGCCCGAGGGAACATCTTCGGCCACGAACATCACGTCGACATCGCTCGCGTAGTTGAGCTCTGAGCCACCGAGCTTGCCCATGCCGATGACGGCAAGCCCTTCGGTAGCGGTCACCTGCAGCGCATTCTCGAACACCTTCTGGCCTAAGGCGGCGAGGGCGCGTCCGACAACGGCAACGTCGTCGAGACCCGTGAGGTCCCGGGCGGCTATTCGCAATAGCTCCAAGCGCTTCCACCGCCGCACCTCCTCTGAGGACTCCGGCGCGCCGTCCGTGGGCACCGCGCCGTCGAGGTCGGCCAGCACTCCTATGCCGGCGCGTTCGGCCATGAGGAGCTCGGTCAGGGAGCGGCTGGCGCCGACGACGGCAACGACGGCGTCGCGCAATCGGGTGTCTTCCTGCAGTCGGTCGTCGATGCCGGGATAGCTCTCCGAGAGGCGCTCGATCGCGACGGAAACTGCGGCGGGCGCTGCCGACCGTTCGATCGCTGATTGCAGGGCGGATCCCTTCACCTGCCCAGTCTCCCAACGTTCGGCGCGCCGAGCCGGAGGTAGGCTCGGCCTGTGGCGTCGATAAGGGTTGCCGCCTGCCAGCTCGACGTCGTGGTGGGCGACCTCGACGGCAACGTGTCCGCGATCCTCGCCGCCTTGGAGACGGCAGAAGCCGCCGGATGCGACCTCGCCATCTTCCCCGAACTCGCGGTCACGGGCTACCCACCCGAAGACCTCCTGCTCAAACCCCGCTTCGTAGCCGACAACCGGGTGGCGCTCGAGAAGCTGGCGGCACGCACCGGCGCGTGCGCGGCGATCGTCGGGTTCGTCGATGCCGGCCGCGACCTCTACAACGCCGCCGCTGTCTGCGCCTTCGGATCGATCCAGGGCGTCTACCGCAAGCGGCTGCTTCCCAACTACTCCGTCTTCGACGAGCAGCGCTATTTCGCGCCGGGCCTCGACGACCCGTCGCTCTTCGTGATCGGCGGCGTACGGGTCGGCGTGTCGATCTGCGAGGACGCCTGGGCTCCGACGGGGCCGGTGACCGACCAGGCCGCTGGCGGCGCCGAGCTGGTCGTGAATCTCAGCGCGTCGCCCTATTACGCCGGACGCCTCGCCGAACGCGAGCGGATGCTGGCCACACGCGCCAGCGACGCGTCGTGCGCCTTGGTCTACGTGAACATGGTCGGCGGCCAGGACGAGCTCGTCTTCGACGGCGCGTCCCTAGTCGTCGATCCCGACGGCAAGCTCGTCGCCCGCGGCCCGCAATTCGTGGAGCAGGTCATGATCGTCGACGTCGACGTCCGGCCGGTTTTCCGTAAGCGACTTCTCGACCCCCGGGGCCGGGCCATGGCGAAGCCGCTCCCCGAGGTCGTCGTCACGACCGCAGCCCAGGAGCATCCAACCTCGACGGCTCCGAGCAGGGATCTCCTCACCGAGCCGCTGTCGCCCGTGGGCGAGGTGTACGACGCCCTGGTCACCGGCACCCACGACTACATCCGCAAGAACGGTTTCACTGATGCGGTGGTCGGCCTCTCCGGCGGCGTCGACTCCTCACTGGTGGCGGCCATCGCCGTTGACGCGCTCGGCGCCGACCACGTGCACGGGGTCTCGATGCCGTCCCGGTACTCGAGCCCGGGATCGGTGACAGACGCCGGCGCGCTTGCCGGCGGCCTCGGCATCGAGTGTCGCGAGATTCCCATCGAGCTGGCCCACGAAGCCCTTTTGAAGATGCTCGCGCCGAGCTTCGAAGCAACAGCCGAAGACCTGACGGAAGAGAACATCCAGGCCCGGATCCGTGGCCTCCTGTTGATGGCCCTGTCGAACAAGTTCGGCTGGATCGTGCTCGCCACCGGCAACAAGAGCGAGATGGCAGCCGGGTTCTCCACCCTCTACGGCGACCTGGCCGGTGGTTTCGCCATCATCAAAGACGTGCCCAAGCTCCTCGTCTACGACCTGTGCCGGGAACGCAACCAGCGGGCCGTCGCCGCCGGGCAATCGGCTCCGATCCCGGAGGTCGTGCTCACCAAACCACCGTCGGCGGAGCTACGCCCCGACCAGCGCGACGACGAGTCGCTTCCGCCCTACGAGGAGCTCGACCCCATCCTGCAGGCATACGTGGAGGGTGACGCCACCGCCACCGACCTTGAGCGCGCCGGCCACGACCCCGACCTCGTGCACCGGGTCGTGACGATGGTCGACCGGGCTGAGTACAAGCGCCGGCAAGCGCCGCCAGGGGTTCGGGTGACCCCCAAGGCCTTCGGAAAGGACCGGCGCCTGCCGATCACGAACCGCTACCACTGACGCCGGGTTGACGGCAGAGTTGAAATGGTCTGTAATGGTATGAGAAGCTGTTACCCAATCGAAACTGTCCCGACCCCCTTGACCGCACCGGTATCCTGAGGACAGCGAATGCGCAGGTACCTGGCAGCACGGATACCTGGGCAGCACGGAAATCATCGCGACCGCCCTGGGGTTCTACAAAGAGCCAGGTTCCGACCCATCGAAGCGAAGAGGAATTCATCTTGCCCAAAGAGCGTGTCGAGCGGGACGAAGAAGATCTAGTCCGGCTCTACCTCACTGACATCGGGCAGTACCCCCTGCTCACCAAAGACGACGAAGTCCGTCTGGCCAAGGCCATCGAGACGGGCAATACCGCGCGCTTCCAAATGGAAGCCGAGGGAACCGGCCTGGCTAAGGCCGAGCGCAACAAGCTGCGCCGCACCGCCCAGGAGGGCGTCAACGCCCAGCGCACCTTCGTGCAGTCCAACCTCCGCCTGGTCGTTTCGATCGCCAAGAAGTACCAGGCGTCGGGACTGCCGTTGCTCGACCTGATCCAGGAGGGCAACCTCGGCCTTATGCACGCCGTCGAGAAGTTCGACTGGCGCAAGGGCTTCAAGTTCTCGACCTATGCCACCTGGTGGATCCGTCAGGCGATCACCCGCGGTATCGCCAACACCGGCCGCACCATCCGCCTGCCGGTGCACGCCGGCGACACCCTCGCCCGGCTCCAGAAGGCGCGGGCCCGGCTCGAGTTGAAGCTCGGTCGCCCGGCGACACTGTCTGAGCTCGCGGCCGAAGTCGAGATGCCAGAAGACAAGGTCACCGAGGCGTTGCGCTTCGCGGCCGAGCCGCTCTCGCTCTCCGAGCCGCTCCGTGAAGACGGCGACGCCGAGCTCGGCGACGTTGTCGAAGACCGCTCGGCAGAGTCGCCCTTCGAGGTGGCCGCCACCGCGCTGCTGCCCGAGGAGATCGCCAAGCTCCTCGGCCCCCTCGACGAGCGCGAGCGTGAAATCCTGCGCCTCCGCTTCGGCCTCGACCGAGGCGAGCCCCGCACCCTCGAAGAGGTCGGCGAGCACTTCAACCTCACCCGGGAGCGCATCCGCCAGATCGAAGCAAGAGCCATGTCGAAGCTGCGCCATCCCAGCAGCGACACCGGCGCGCGTGACCTCCTAGCCGTCTAAGCATGGCGGAGTCTAAGCATGGCGGAGGTGGACGGGAATCGAACCCGCCGGACGGGGATCGCCCGTCCCACCCGCTTTGAAGGCGGGGGCTGCCACCAGGTCAGCTGACACCTCCACCGTCCAAGCTACAAGCGAGCATGGCCGCGAGAAGCGTAAGGGGCCGGTCCGGCACGGGAGCCTCTTTTGCGCGGCGACGAACCGCGGGTAGGCTGGCGGCCATGAAGAAGCTAATTTTGATCGCCATCCTCGTCGCTTTGGGCGTGGTGGCAGCCAAGAAGGTGCGTTCGGCCTAACGCGGGAGCCACCAGGGACCGGCGACTGCCCCTGCAGCTTCTTAACCAGCTGGCCCTTGTCACGAGGTCCGGCCGTGTGTATCGTACCTTCCCTCATCCCTTCCCCCAGGGCCTACTTTTACGCGTTCGGGGAGGGAAACCGTGCTCATCGCCTGCTGGTCGGCGAAAGGCGGCAGTGGCACCACCGTCGTCTCCGTCGCGCTCAGCCTCGCCTTGGCGACAGCCGAGCCTCGTGGGGCGCTTATCGCCGACCTCGCGGGTGACGTGCCCGCCGTGCTGGGCTTGCCGGAGCCCGCTGGTCTGGGGCTCACCGACTGGTTGGCAGCCGAGACCGATGTCCCCGACGACGCCTTGCAGCGCTTGGAGATCGACGCCGGACCCGGCCTGCGTATTCTTCCCGCCGGTGCGCCACCGTCGGCTGCAATCCGGCGGGCCGCACGGGGCGGCAGTTTGGCCGCTGCGTTCGCTGGCGACGATCGTCCGGTCGTCGCCGATTGCGGCTTGGCCACTGATGGGGCCGCTCTAGCCGTCGCCGCCGAGGCCGGCGTTTCCCTTCTGGTTCTGCGCCCGTGCTACCTGGCTCTACGTCGGGCTCTCGCGGCCCCGGTTCGGCCCTCGGGCGTGGTGCTCGTCGCAGAACAGCACCGGGCCCTCGGCGCCCGCGATATCGAGGAGGTTCTGGGCGCGCCGGTGCTCACCGTGCTGCCGGTGGAGCCCTCGGTGGCCAGAGCCGTCGACGCCGGCCTGGTAGCGCGCCGGGTTCCGCGCTCGCTCGCCGCCGCGGCCAACGACATCCTCACCGCCATTCCGGTCGGCGACGAACGACCCCGCAGCGGTGTGAGGCACCTCTCGCTACTCCGCCGCACGCGCCAACAGTGACCCTCGGCGAAGCCACCTCGCGCGTCCACGCCCGGCTGCTGGCCGAGGGCTCCGGCGCCGAGCTGCCGACGAGGGTCGCCGCGCTCGTGCGCGAGGAAGCGCCCCTTCTCGGCCCCGGGTCGCGCGCCGCGGTTGTCGAAGAGGTGATGGCCCACGTGGCCGGCCTGGGGCCCCTCGAGCCGCTGCTCGCCGACGCCACCGTTACCGAAGTGATGGTCAACGGCCCGGGCCGGATCTGGATCGAGCGCGGCGGCGCACTCGAACGGGTCGCCACAGAGCTCGACGCCGAGGCGATCCAACACCTGATCGAGAAGGTGGTGGCGCCTCTGGGGCTGCGGGTCGACCGCTCGTCGCCACTTGTCGATGCTCGCCTGCCCGACGGGTCCCGGGTGAATGCCGTCGTCCCGCCGTTGGCCGTCGACGGTCCCTACCTCACCATCCGGCGCTTCGCAGCCCGACCGATCCCGTTGACAGCTTTTGCCGCGCCGTCAGTGGTCGAATTGCTCACGTGGGCGGTGCGAGCCCGGCTCAACGTACTTGTGTCCGGAGGCACCGGGGCGGGCAAGACCACCCTGCTCAATGCTCTCGGTACGTGCATTCCCCGCCACGAACGGGTCGTCACCGTGGAGGACGCAGCCGAGCTACGCCTGCCCGGCGAACATGTCGTCCGCCTGGAGGCGCGTCCCTCCAATGCCGAGGGGGTCGGCGAGGTGAAGGTCCGTGATCTGGTGCGTAATGCCCTGCGCATGCGCCCCGACCGCATCCTGGTTGGCGAGGTTCGGGGCCCCGAGGCTCTCGACATGTTGCAAGCGATGAACACGGGCCACGAAGGTTCGCTCTCCACTTGCCACGCCAACGGTCCCGACGACGCCCTGCGCCGGCTGGAGACCATGGTGCTGATGGGCGACGTGGGGCTGCCGCTCGACGCGGTGCAGGCCCAGCTCGAGTCCGCCCTCGACCTGGTGGTGCAGGTGGGCCGGGGCGGCGACGGCACGCGCCGCGTGACGGCGGTTGCGGAGGTAATCGACCGCGGAACCGCACCGCCTCGGCGCGCCGGCACAAGAACGCTTCCCTCGGCTCGCACGCTGCTCGTCGCCGACACCGGCGCCGTACGCCGGCTCCCTACGCGGGCCGCCCGGGTACCGGGCACGGTTCCAGCTGACCCGGCGTGGGTCGAGAAATGACCCCCGCGGTGGTCGCCGGTCTCCTGGGCGCCGCCCTCATGGCCTCAAC
>JALZBN010000145.1 GCA_030947365.1 Actinomycetota bacterium | reverse complement strand
CCATAAGAATACCAGTTGTGTGGCTTCAGTTGCCGGCGAGACGCGCCGCGACCGAGTCGTCGCGAAAGCGCAAGGACTTCTTGAGATAGACCGAGGTGCCCGCGCCGGGGCGGGAGACGAAGTGCACATTGTCGACAAGGGCCTTCATCAGATCGATGCCCCGGCCCCCCTCGCCGAGCACCACGGTGCCGGTCGGCTGCGTGGAGTCGAATCCGTGCCCGCTGTCGACCACCGTGATCATGCAGTAGTCATCCACGATCTCGACGTTGATCTCGTACTCGTCACCTGGACCGGAGTGCTCGACGACGTTGGTACACGCCTCGCTCTGGGCCACGGCGATATCAGCCAGGCACTCGTCGGTGACACCGATCAGGTTGAGCGTGTCGCGAACGATGTGGCGGCTGACAGGGATCGTCACGCTGTCGCGTGGAAGGCAGACCGTAAGGCTCAAGCGCATCACTCCCTGCTTTACCCCCGCAGGCGTCACCGTCAACCGGCTTGTAGCCTGCGCCGCAGATGAGTACGACGGAGCGGAGGGCCGTCCGCCTCGGCCGCTCGACGGTCGTCATGGCCACCGGCACCGCGCTTTCACGCATTACCGGGCTCGGCCGGGTCATCGCCCTCGCCTTTGCCCTGGGCGTGACCGAATCGCGCCTGGCCGACTCCTACAACATCGCCAACACGATGCCGAACGTCATCTACGAGCTGATTCTCGGCGGGGTGCTGACCTCGGTCTTCATCCCCGTCGTCGTGCAGGAACTGAAGACGCGCCGGCGCGACGAGGCGTGGGAGGCGATCTCGGCCCTGGCGACGACGTCGCTCCTCGTGTTGATCGTTCTGAGCGTCATTGCCGCTCTTGTCGCGCCGTGGATCGTCCGCCTCTTCACACTGCGGCTCTCCGGTGTCGAGGCCACCCGCCAGCAGGAAACAGCAACGTTCTTCCTGCGGGTGTTCGCGCCCCAGATTGCGCTCTACGGACTGGCTGCCGTCGCGACGGCGCTGCTCAACGCCCACGACAAGTTCGCGGTGCCGATGTTCGCGCCGGTCCTCAACAACCTGGTGCTCATCGGCACCTGTCTGGCCTTCGCCGCCGTCGTGAGCGGCACGCCGACCAACGCCAGCGTCGGCAACAGCCTGGGCGAGAAGCTGCTTCTCGGCGTCGGCACCACTGCGGGGGTCGCGGTCATGGCCCTCGCCATCTGGCTCTTCGTGTGGCGCCTCCCCGGTCGCCTGCGCTTCCGTCCCGACTTCCGCCATCCGGCGGTGCACAAGCTGGCGCGGCTGTCGGCGTGGACCCTCGGTTACGTCGCCGTCAACCAGATCGGCTTCGGGATCGCCCTCTACCTGGCCAACGGAGTACAAGGAGGACCGACAGCGTTCTTCACCGCGTTTGCCTTCTTCCAGCTCCCGTACGGCATCGTGGCCGTCTCGATAATGACGGCGCTGGTGCCGACGCTCGCCGCCAGCCACGTCGATGGGGACGACACCGCTTTCGGGGCATGGCTGACCGGCGGAATCCGAGCCATGGCCGTCGTGCTGGTGCCCGCCACGGCTGCCTATCTGGTGCTGTCGCGTCCCCTGGTACAGACCCTTCTCCAGCACGGCGTGATGGGCGCCGCCAGCACCTCGCTCGTGTCAGAAGTCCTCGACATGTTCTCCCTCGGGCTCCTTCCGTTTTCGGCCTTTCTCTTGTTCTTGCGAGCGTTCTACGCCCGCCAAGACGCCCGCACGCCTCTTGGTATCAACGTCGTCGCCAACGCCGTGTACATCGTGTTCTCGCTGTTGCTGTTCTCCAGTCTGGAGATCCGCGGTCTTGCGCTCGCTCATTCGCTGTCCTACGTGGTCGCCGCCAGCGTTGGGGGGGTCCTCCTATGGCGTTCAGTTGGTGGACTCGACCTCGGCCATACGATGACCGAGATCGCAAAGGTCGTCGCCGCGACGGCAGTGGCCACGGCCGCGATGCTCGGCGCGCGCGAGCTCATCGGTGGCGCAATGGGCGCCGGCGGTCTTCGGGCCTTTACGCAACTGACAGTGGGTGGCGGTCTTGGAGCCCTTATCTATCTGGGAGCAGCCCGGGCGTTGGGCGTCGAGGAGCTCGGAATGCTGCGGCGCCTCCTGCCGGGATCGCGATCGCCACGCGCCAGCGAGCCCGAGAAAAGCCGCTGACAGCGGGATGCTTGCACTGAGATAATCTTTCGTATATGGCGATGGTGAATGGGGCGGGAGCATGAAGCGCTTCTTCTGGTTCGGCCGTCACCATCCCGTGTTCATCGTCGCGCTCGTGATTGCCGTCGTCCTCACGTCGGGCACCGCCGCTTGGGCCGTCAATTACGACCACACCACCTCGCAACGCCTGCTGCCCGGCACCACCATCAACGGCGTGCCGGTGGGCGGTCTCACCTACGACGTTGCCGTCGCTCGGGTGAAGCAACAGGTCGAGGCGCCCCTCCACCAGCCCATCAAGGTTCAGGGTGACGATTTCGAGACGGAGACCACGGCATGGGACCTCGGTCTTCATGTCGACGTGCCTACTGTCGTCCGCAAGGCGATGGACCGTTCCCACGAGGGGAACCTGCCCGAGCGGGTCTGGCACCAACTCTTCAGTCACGGCCCGACCCAGGCGTCGGCAACTCCGAAATGGACCGACGGCCAGCTCGGCGCCATTCTCGATCATGCCGCCCAGACCGTGAAGCTGGAGCCCAAGAACGCGTCGATCGGCACCTCGACGGGTTGGGTCACCGTCTCCGACGCCAAGGTCGGTCGCCAGCTCGACGTCGAGGCATCGAGGAACGCGCTCCTCGATGCCGTCCGCCTGCACCAAGACACCGTGCGCCTGGTCACCCAAGACGTGCAGCCCGAGGTCGGGCGTGACGCCTTCGCCAAGGTGTTGCTCGTTCGCACCGGCGAGAACAAGCTGTACCTCTACGAGAACGGCAGCATCACCCAGACCTGGTCGGTCGCGACGGGGGCAGCCGAGTTCCCCACGCCCACCGGCACCTGGCGGATCATCCAGAAGCTGGTCAACCCGATCTGGACCAACCCCAACAGCACCTGGTCGAAGAGCATGCCGCCAACGATCCCCGGGGGCCCCGGAAACCCACTCGGCACCCACGCCCTCGCCCTCAACGCGTCGGGCATTCTCATCCACGCCACCTCTGACGACGCGTCCATCGGCTTCAACGCGTCCCACGGATGCATCCGGATGCACGAGTCCGACGAGCTCGACGTATTCGGACGAGTCGGCACCGGCACCACCGTCGCCGTCGTAAACGCGGGTCCGCCGAAGGCCAGGGGTGCCAACACTCCGGCCCCGGCGACACCCACCCAGGCGGCTGCAGTCCAGTTCTGATCTGTTCGCCCGAGAGGCGCCCCCGATGGATATCTTGACTCGCCCGGAAGTGTTAGGTAGCGCAGTTGTGATCATCGGGGCGACTATCGTTGCCCTTCGCATGACCAATCCTCGGAGAGTGATGTCCCGCCTCCGTCGGTCCGACCCCAACTCGCGCAACGCCAACCCGGCCCAAGCAGCGACAGCGAGCGGGAGCCCCGAGACTCCGTTTCGGGTGACGAAGGTCGACGGGACGAAAATCAATGGCGTCGAGTCGACCCATCAGGCGGTCACGTTCGCCGACGTCGCCGGCCTCGACGACGCCATCGCCGAGTTGCGCGAGGTCACCGAGTACCTGAGCGATCCTCGCCGTTTCCAGAACCTGGGTGCCGAATTGCCCCGAGGCATCCTCCTCTACGGGTTGCCCGGATGCGGCAAGACGCTGATGGCGCGAGCGCTCGCCGGTGAGACCGGCGTGCCCTTCTACTTCGTGTCGGCCACGAGCTTCGTCGAGAAGTTCGTGGGGCTCGGCGCGGCGCGGGTACGGCAGCTCTTCGACGCGGCCAAGCGCGACGCGCCGTGCATCCTGTTCATCGACGAGCTCGACGCCATCGGACGCGAACGAGCGGCCGATACGTCCGGCGAGCGTGAGTTCGACCACACCCTCAACGCCCTGCTCGTCGAGCTCGATGGGTTCCTCGGCGCGTCCGGGGTGTTGATCCTCGCCGCCACCAACCGGCCCGAACTGATCGACCCCGCCCTGTTGCGACCTGGTCGGTTCGACCGCCGCATCCAGGTCGACCGGCCCGACCGCGACGGCAGGGAGAAGATCCTCCGGCTCCACGCGGCGCGCAAGCTCGTCTCCCGCCGGGTCGACTGGGCCGAGGTCGCCGGTCATACCGCGGGCCTTACGCCCGCCGAGCTGGCCAACCTGGTCAACGAGGCGTGCCTGCTGGCGGCGCGGCGCCATCGCGAGCGCGTCGCTCCCGAAGACGTGGAAGAGGCGACCTCACGATGCCTGTCGGGAACCCGCTCGGCG
>JALZBN010000144.1 GCA_030947365.1 Actinomycetota bacterium | reverse complement strand
CGTCTATTTTGCGTTTAAGGAGTGATGCCGGATAGCCGCACCGGATGGCAGCGATGTCAGGATCAACGATCGTATACGGGCACGAGAAGTGCGTCTCGTCGACCCCGACGGGAAGCAGCTGGGAGTCAAAGCCCTTACCGAGGCTCTCCAGCTCGCCCGTGACCTAGGACTCGATCTCGTCGAGGTCGCGCCGCTCGCCGAACCACCGGTGTGCAAGATCCTCGACTACGGGAGTTGGAAGTACGAGGCTGCCAAGCGTGATCGGGAGTCGCGTCGTCGAGCGAGCAACACGTCGATCAAGGAGATGAAGTACCGGCCCAAGATCGGCACTGGCGACTTCGACACCAAGACCCGCAAGGTCGGGGAGTTTCTCGACCAGGGCCACAAGGTGAAGGTCACGATCATGTTCCGAGGCCGAGAGGTTGCCCATCCTGATCTGGGCATGAAGATCCTGAATCGCATTGCCGAACAACTGATGCCGGGAGCCAAGGTGGAAGCGGCGCCGAAGCTCGACGGACGCAACATGGTGATGGTGCTGGCGCCCGACAAACGGGCCAAGGCCGCCGCAGCCAAGGCCCAGCGAGCCGAAGCAGCCAACGAGGCCCAAGCGGAAAGCGAAGGCGAAAGCCCCACAACCTGAGAACACGGCGAACTGAGAGTTAGAAGGAGCAGTAGCAATGCCGAAGATGAAGACCCACAGAGGTGCAGCCAAGCGATTCAAGGTCACCGGTAGCGGCAAGATCGTCCGCCGTCGGGCCTTCCGTTCCCACATTCTCGAGAAGAAGTCGTCGAAGCGCACGCGGCGCCTCGCCCGTGAGGCCGAGGTCACCGGGGGCGATCGCGCCCAGGTCAAGCGACTCCTCGGTATCTGATTGCACTTCGGTATCTGACCGCACCGCTCGTTACCGTCCAGTCCGCATGCGCCGAAAGGAGTCCTGATGGCCAGGGTCAAGCGCGCCGTTCACGGCAGAAAGCACCACCGGGCAGTCCTCAAGGAGGCCCGCGGCTACTACGGGAACAAGAGCCGTTCGTTCCGCGCCGCCAACGAGCAGGTCATGCACTCGTTGCAATACGCCTACCGTGACAGGCGGGCGCGCAAGGGCGACTTCCGCAAGCTCTGGATTCAACGCATCAACGCGGGCACCCGTGAGCACGGCATGAGCTACAGCCGCTTCATCGCCGGATTGCGTGAGGCAGGCGTCGACGTCGACCGAAAGATCCTCGCCGACCTCGCCGTCTCCGACCCGGCCGCGTTCGCGGCACTCGTCGAGGTCGCAGGAGGAGCAACCAAGGCATCGTGACCCTCGGGTCGACGGGGCCTTCTGAGCTCGGGTTCCGCACCGACCGGGTCCAGCGGTTGCGACGGCTGCTCCGCCAACCCAAGGCCCGCGCCGAGGACGGCGCGTTCGTCATCGAGGGTCCCAAGCTGGTTGCGGCCGCACTGGATGGCGGCGCGACGGTCGAGGCGATCTACACCGCCCCCGGCTTCGTTTCGGGGGCCCTGAGCCGCGCCGCCGAACGCGGCGTCCCCGTCTTGCACCTCGCCTCGGGAGTGGTCGAGCGAGTCGCCGACACCGTCACGCCCCAAGGCATTCTGGCCGTGTGTCGCGGCGTCGATGTCGGCCTCGAACATCTACGCGGATCGACGCTGATCGTGGTGGCGATCGGCGTTCAGGATCCAGGCAACCTGGGCACCATCCTGCGCAGCGCTGGGGCAGCCGCAGACGCAGGGGTAATCTGCTGCACAGGCACGGTCGACCTCTACAATCCCAAGTGCCTGCGAGCGTCGGCCGGTTCGTTGTTCCACCAGAAGGTGGTGGCCCGAGGAGATCCGGTGAAGGTGCTCGAGGAGTTGGGGTCGTGGGGACTGCAGCGGCTGGCGACGATGCCGAGTGGCGGACTGACCCACGACGCGTGCGACCTCGTGCGACCGACCGCCCTCGTGCTGGGCAACGAGAGCCGGGGCCTGGAACCACAGATCCTGCCGCACGTCGACGGCACTATCACCATCCCGATGGCGGCCGGTAGCGAGTCGATCAACGTGGCGATGGCGGCGACCGTCATCTGTTTCGAGGCCGCTCGGCAACGTCGGCAGTGATCGATCTCGACTTGTTGCCCGATGCCGTTCTGGTGCTCGACGCCAATCGGCGCGTCACGGCAGTGAACGGCGCCGCGACAGACCTCATTGGTTATGCGCCATCAGAGATTGTCGGTTGCGACATCGCAGAGCTGCTCGAACCCCACGCCCCCGACGGCGAGGCGCTGTGGGAGACCGGTTGGCCGTCCGCGTCGCGGCTCCACTCGGTCGCCCGTATTCCTGAGCGGCAGGTGCACTTCCGTGGCGCACATGGCCAGGAGGTGCGCGCCTTCGTCACCGGCCGCTACGAGCGCGACGTCGACGGAGCCGTGTGCGGCGCGGTCCTGGTGGCTCGCGACCAAGCGGGGCGACACAACATGTCGATCGACGGCATCGAGGTGGTCTCGACGGTCAGCCATGAGCTGAGATCGCCTCTCACGTCGGTTCGCGGCTACACGAGCCTCCTGCTCAACCGCTGGGACCGGCTCGGCGATGAACAGAAGCGCGCGATGCTCGAGCAGGTTCATCACGATGCGGGCCGGGTCACTCGTCTCGTCAGCGAGCTCCTCGACATCAGCCGCCTCGAGAGTGGCCACCTCGCGCTGCGGCGTCAACTCGTCGACATGCCCGTCTTGGTGGGCGACGTCCTCGACAATGTGCGCATGATGGAGCCGACGCTGGAGGCCAACGTCGACTTCGCGCCGGCATTTCCTCGCGTCTATGCCGACCCCGACAAGATTGAGCAGGTGCTGACCAACCTCGTGGAAAATGCAGCCAAGTACGGAAACCCGCAGGGGATGAGAGTCGTCGGCCAGGTGAACGACGGCGACGTCTCCATCGCGGTGACCGACAAGGGTGAAGGCATTCCCGCGCCGGATCTGCGCCGGGTGTTCAGCAAGTTCTTCCGCCGAGCGGAGACGAGGCCCACCGGCTCCGGGCTCGGCCTGTGGATCAGCCGCGGCCTCGTGGAGGCGCACGGCGGCGAGCTCGTGGTCGAAAGTGAAGTCGGACGAGGTTCTACCTTCCGCTTCACTTTGCCAACGGCTCTGCCGGACGAGCTGATGTCCCGATGACCGAGCACCCGCCCTTGGAGCCCCTCGACGCGCTTGTCGACGGTGCTCTTGTGCTCGTCGCCGGCGCGCCAGGCCTGGCCGATCTCGACGTGGTCGAGCGCGACCTGACCGGTAAGCGCGGCGCGCTCACGCTTCGTCACCGCACCCTCGGTGGCCTCGAGTTGGAGGAGCGGCGAGAGGCTGGGCGACTGTTGCAGGAGGCGAAGGCACGGGTCGAGGCTGCCATCACGGCGCGCCGGCTCCAGCTCGAAGCCAGTGAGCGCGAACACAGACTCGCCGCCGAACGACTCGACCTCACCGAGGTGGTTGGCCGGCGCGAGCGGGGTCACCTTCACCTCGTCACTCAAACCCGCGACGAGCTGGAAGATCTGTTCGTCGGAATGGGATACACCGTGGCCGAGGGGCCGGAGGTCGAGACCGACTGGAACAACTTCGAGGCGCTCAACATGCCACCGGCCCACCCGGCGCGCAGCATGTGGGACACGCTCTACGTGAAGATGGGCGCGCCGGAGTCGGTCGTGCTGCGTACCCATACCTCGCCCGTGCAGATTCGGGTGATGCGGTCGCAGCCTCCGCCCATCCGCATCGTGGCGCCGGGCCGGTGTTACCGGCGCGATACGCCCGACGCTAGGCACCTTCCTGTGTTCCACCAGATCGAGGGGCTCGTCGTCGACCGCGGCATCACCTTCGGCGACCTCGCCGGCACCATCGAAGAGTTCACGAGCGCCTACTTCGGCAAGGCGATCCACTCCCGGCTTCGGCCTTCCTACTTTCCGTTCACGGAGCCGTCGGCCGAATTCGAGGTGACCTGCATCTTCTGCGAGGGCTCCGGCTGCCGAGTGTGCTCGCAGTCGGGTTGGATCGAGCTTGGCGGGTGCGGAATGGTCGACCCCAACGTGTTCGAGGCTGTCGGCATCGACCCCGAGGAATGGTCCGGCTTCGCCTTCGGCTTCGGCATCGACCGCTGCGCACTGGTTCGCCACGACGTCGACGACCTGCGCCACTTCATCACCAACGACATTCGCTTCCTTGCCCAGTTCTAGGCCCAGCGAGCGCCTGTGCGAAGTTTGCGGCCTCTCCGGCGCCCTCTAACTTGTAGCCGTGCGCGTTCCTCTCTCGTGGCTTGGAGACTTTGCACCGATCGCCGGCGATCCCGGCGATCTTGCCGGCGCGCTCTCGGGGCTGGGACTCACCGTGGAGAAGATCGAGAGGGTGGGGGAG
>JALZBN010000143.1 GCA_030947365.1 Actinomycetota bacterium | reverse complement strand
CCACCGGCCTGACGCCCGGCACCCGGCGCGTCCCACCGGCCTGACGCCCGGCAGCCGGCAGCCGGCACCCGGCGTTCTTTTCTCAATCCACCACACCGACGGTGGTCGATCAAGAAAAGTACCTCGGCCCGGGCGTTGTCATACCCCCCTCATAGTGTGCGTCGCCATGAATCCTGTCGATGTCCTCCTCAGCCATCTGGCTGCTCGCCAGCACGGGGTCGTCTCCCGCATGCAGGCCCTCTCGCTCGGACTCACCCCCCGCCAGATCGATCGGCGCCTCAAGACCGGAGCCTTGGTCCTCGTGCACTGCGGCGTGTACCGAGTAGCTGCCGCGCCGAGAACCTACGAGCAGGCCCTGATGGCCGCCTGCCTGGCCACGGGCGGGGTTGCGTCGCACCGCGGCGCGGCCAAGTTGCTGACGCTGCGGGGCATCGAAGTCGCGCCGGTCGAAATCACGGTTCGAAACCGCTCCCACCGGGCCCTCGACGGTGTCGTCGTCCACCACGCTCAGCTTCTCGACCCCCGCGACCTCGCCCACTCGGTGGGAATCCCGATCACCAAGCCGGCGCGCACCTTGCTCGACCTCGGAGCCGTCGCTCCCGGCCTCGTCCAAGGGGCGACAGAGGACGCCCTCGTCCGGCAAATGGTCACGATCGACAGCCTGTGGCGAGCGATTGAGAGAACCGGAGGTCGGGGCCGGCGCGGCACAGCCGTGCTCCGCCAACTTCTCGAGTCCCGCGATCCGGCACAGGCGCCGACGGAAAGCCCGTTGGAAGACGAGATTGTCGAGGTACTTCGGCGCTTCGGGTTGCCGGACCCGGTCCGTCAGCATGAAATCCCGCGTCCGGGGCGCAAGCCTTTGCGCCTCGATGTCGCGTATCCCGATGTCCTCGTCGATATCGAGGGCGACGGGCTCCGGTGGCACACCAGTACCGGTGACGCGCAGCGCGACCGAGAGCGCGCCAACTTCCTAGTCACCCTCGGCTACGTGATCTTGCGTTTCACTCGCGACGACGTCCGCCGGCGCCCGGCCCAACTCGCAGCACAGGTCAAGCAGGTACGCGCCTCGCGGCTCGCACTTCGCGCCGGCTAGAGGCTCGCTTGCGCCCTTCTTTTCTTGATCCGCCACCCCGGCGGTGGTCAATTCAGAAAAGAACGGGCGGGGCGGGGGCGGGGCGGGACGGAGGGGGCGGGGCCGGGGGCGGGCGGAGGGGGGGCCGGGCGGGGGGACTACTTGTCGATGTCGCCGAGGATGAAGTACAGGCTGGCCAGGATGGTGATGATGTCGGGCACGTAGACGCCCTTGAGGAGCCACGGCGCGATCGACACGTTGTTGAACGAGGCCGAGCGGATCTTGCAGCGGAACGGGCCGAGGCCACCCTGGCTTATCACGTAGTAGCCCATCTCGCCCAGGGGGTTCTCGGTGTGGGCCCAGGCCTCGCCGGCCGGCACCTTGATGATGCGGGGCACCTTGGCTTGGATGGAGCCCGACGGCAGGCCGTCGAGCATCTGGTCGACCATCTTGGTGGCCTCGCGCGTCTCTTGCAGGCGCACCCAGTATCGGGCGAACGAGTCTCCGTCGGGGTGGGTCCATACCTTCCAGTCGAGGTCTTTCCACACGAGCGGTGACTCGCCGTCGCGCCGAAGGTCCCAGTCGACGCCGCTGGCGCGGATGTTGGCGCCGGAAAGGCCGTAGGACAGGCCGACGTCGGCCGGGATCACGCCGACACCGCGGGTGCGGGCCTCGAAGATCTCGTTGCCCATGAGCAGGTCTTCGAGCTCGTCGCAGTAGGCGCGCATCTTCTTCATGACCGCGTGGGTCTCGGCGACCCAACCCTTCGGGAGGTCGTCTTTCAGGCCGCCGATGCGGTCGTAGTTGGGATGGAACCGTCCGCCGGTGGCTTCCTCGATGAGGTTGAGCACGTACTCACGGTCGCGGAAGGCGAAGAAGACCGGCGTGAGCGCGCCGAGCTGCACACCCATCTCCCCGATGAACAGGGTGATGTTGGCGATACGGCTCAGCTCGAACATGATCGTGCGGATGTATTGCGCCCGGGGCGGCGCTTCGATCTCCATGAGGTCTTCGGCGGCGAGGATGAACGGCACCTCGTTGGCGAATGACGACAGCCAGTCGATGCGGTTGATGAGGGTGGTGACCTGCGGGTAGGTGCGGACCTCGGTGAGCTTCTCGTAACCCCGGTGCATGTAGCCGCACACCACGTGGGCAGACACGACCTGCTCGCCGTCGAGCTCGGCCACGATGCGCAGCGTGCCGTGGGTGGCCGGGTGCTGCGGACCGATGTTGAGGGTCATCTCCTCGGTCTGCAGCTCGACGTTGATGCGAGCGTCGGCGGCTTGGCCGGCGATGTACGCCATGCGCTGCTGGTCGGTGACACTCACGGCGCCGCTTCCTCGGTGTCGGAAGGGGTTTCAGGAGCCGATTCGGGCTCGGGGACCTCGGGCATGAGCTCGACGTCGACGAGGCCCGGCCACGGCTTCACTTCTCGGGCGAGGAGTGGAAAGTCCTTGCGCATGGGGAAGCCCTCGAACTCGCCGGGAAGGTACAGGTGGCTCAGACCGGGGTGACCGGTGAAGTCGAAGCCGAACATCTCCCAGGCTTCGCGCTCGTGCCAGTCCGCGCCGGCGTAGATGTCCGACCAGGTGTCGATGCGGGGCTGGTCGTCGTCGAGGTCGGCCTTGAGGGTGACGCCGAGGTGGCGCCGGATGGAATAGAGCCGGGCGAAGATCTGGAAGCGGGTGTCGCCCCCGGCGTGGCCGGTCTGGAGCCCACCAGCGGCGGCTGCCTCCTCGGAAGCCTCGGCCTCAGCCTCGGCGGCGGCCGTCTCCGCTGCCGCTCCGTCGTCACCCCCGCCGTCGTCGCCGACGTCGACCGCGGCCACGCCGGCCTTGGGGTTGGGCGAGGTCGATGGCATCCAGTCGATGCCGGAAAGGAAGCAGAAGTAGTCGAACCCGAGCGACTTGCACACCTCGCCGGCGCGCCGCCAGGCGGTGGGCTGCACCCGCACCCACAGGTCGCGCCGCAGTTCCTCGGAAGCGACGATGCTGTCGCCGAGGGCGCCCGTCAGTTCTTCGAGGAGCGCAGCCTGGGGGGTCGGGCCTGCGAGCTCTTCGGCCTCGGCGCCGGCATCGGCCTCGGAGTCGGCCTCGGAGTCGGAGTCGGCCGCAGCCTCAGGCTCGGCCGGCGCGTCAGGTGACGACAATTGGCTCTCCGCGCCAGCGCTCGGCCATGTCTTCGCCCTGGATCGCCTGCTGGAGCAACACGATGCCCTCGAGCAGGGCCTCGGGCCGGGGCGGGCAGCCGGGCACGTAGACGTCGACGGGGATGATCTGGTCGACGCCCTTGGTGACCGAATAGGAGTCCCAGTAGGGCCCGCCGCAGTTGGCACACGCGCCCATGGAGATGACGTACTTCGGATCGGGCATCTGCTCCCAGAGGCGACGGATCGCCGGTGCCATCTTGTCGGTGACCGTGCCCGAGATGACGACCAGGTCGGCCTGTCGGGGACCGGCGGGAAACGGAATGACACCCAGGCGCATCACGTCGTAGCGGGGCGACCCGAAGGCCGCGCCCATCTCGATGGCACAGCACGCCAGCCCCCACTGGTAGACCCAGAGGGAGTACTTGCGGCTGTAGTTCAGAAGGTGGGTGAGCGGCTTGAACGCCCGCTTGGCGAACACGCCCCGCTCGACTAGACCCAACGAAGCACCCCTTTGCGCCAGGCGTAGAGGAGCCCGAGGGCCAGGATGCCGATGAAGACCGTCATCTCTACCAGCCCGAACACGTCGAGGGCCTCGAGGCGCACGGCCCACGGGAAGATGAACACGGCCTCCACGTCGAACATGACGAACAGGAGGGCGAAGACGTAGTAGCGGATCTGGGTCTGGCTCCATCCCGAGCCAACCGGATCCACCCCGCACTCGTAGTTGATGTACTTCTGCGGCTGGGCGTGATTGGGACGGATCGCCCTCGCCATCCCGAGCATCGCGCCGACCATCAAGACGGCGGCCCCGGCGAAGATGGCGACGGTCAGGTACTGGCGCAGGAAAGCCGACACGGCGCCGACAGTAGTGAAGCGGCTCACGTTCTGCCAAGAACACCCCGCCGCGGGCGGCCCGTTAGGTGATGAGGCGGAGGAGGGCGGCGTCGCGGGCGAAGTCGAAGACGACCTGGGGCAGGATGCCCACGATGACGGTGAAGGCCACCGCGATGCCGAGCGCCGCGACCGTGCCGATCGGCATCGACACCCGGCTGACCGCCTCCTCGGCGTCGCCGCCCATATACATGACCACGATCAGGCGCAGGTAGACGAAGGCGGCGATGACGGCGGCGAGCATGGCGATGATGGCGATGGCGTAGGAG
>JALZBN010000142.1 GCA_030947365.1 Actinomycetota bacterium | reverse complement strand
GAGCTATCCCGACATCTGCATCCCACCACCGCCGCCGATACTGAACTGCAACAGCCCGGAACTCGACGGCGAGACCGATTTCACCGTGTTACCGCCCGACCCACACGGCTTTGATACCAACAAGAACGGCATCGGCTGCGAGACTGACGACAACGGCAACCTGATCGAGACCGGCGCGGTAGTTGCGGGCCAGACGTCGCCGACGACGGCCGCAATCTCATCGACACCGACCACTACGCCGCAAGCGTCGACCGGGGTTACGACAACGACCACGACGACGAAGGCGACCACGGCCACCAGCGCGGCGATTCCCAAGACCGGATTCGAGATCAAGGACATGTCCGAGATGGCAACCGCGTTCATCAGCATCGGCGGGTTGTGTGTCTGGCGGACGCGCCGGCGCGCCTAGCGTTCGCGAAGGCACAACAGGGAGGCTGATGTCCGAAGTGTCGGAACAGACTGACGAGGTCATACGCACCGTCGACCTCACCAAGGTGTATCCCGGGTCGGACTTCAAGGCCGTCGACGCCCTGAACCTGTCGGTGCGCAGGGGCGAGATCTTTGGGCTGCTCGGTCCCAACGGCGCGGGCAAGACCACGACGGCGGGGATGCTCACGACCCGTGTCATTCCCACCTCGGGTCACGCGATCGTCGGCGGTGTCGACGTGGTGGCCCATCCGGCGCTGGCCAAGCAGGTGATCGGCGTCGTCACCCAGCAGAACACGCTCGACCGCGCCCTCACCGTATGGGAAAACCTCTTCTACCACGGGCGCCTTTTCGGCATGCCCCGCAAAGACGCCCGGGTGGCGGCCGACGAACTGCTCCAGCAGTTCCATCTGGAGAAGTGGGCCCAGGCTTCGGTGTTCGCGCTGTCGGGCGGCATGGCTCAGCGGCTGATGGTGGCCCGCTCGATACTGCACAAGCCCGACATCCTGTTTCTCGACGAGCCCACCGCGGGCCTCGATCCCCAGAGCCGCATCGCGCTGTGGGACATCCTCGGCGAACTGCACCGCGCCGGCCAGACGATCCTGCTCACCACCCACTACATGGAAGAGGCGGATTCGCTCTGCGAGCGGCTGGCCATCATGGACCACGGCAAGATCCTGGCCCTCGACACTCCGGCCGGGCTCAAGGCGTCGGTCGGCGCGGACAGTATCGTCACCGTGCGCTCCGACGGTGATCTCGAGGCGCTCGCCCAGGTCGTCAAGCGCGACATCGAGGGCGTCACGTCGAGCGTCAGTGTCGACGGCGCGGTCATCGTCAACGTCCAGGGCGCCTCCAGTGTGCTGGCGCCGATCGTCTCCGCGGCCGAGCGCAACGGCTTCTCGGTGCAGGATCTCTCTGTTGCCGAGCCCACCCTCGAGACCGTCTTCATCAACATGACAGGAAAGGAGTTGCGGGACTGATGACCATTGAGACCGCACCCCCCGCAAAGGTCACCGTCCCCACCTACGCCGGCGCGAAGCGAGGACGCTCGGCGACGGAGGCAAGCCGGGAGGCCTTCGCTGCGCTGTTGCAGCGCGACCTCACCGTGCTCAAGAAGAACCTGGGCGAGTTCATCGGCCGCACCGTGATCCAGCCGTTCCTGTTGGTCTTCGTGTTTCTCTACGTCTTCCCCCAGATCGGCCAAGGCATCGGCAGCGGAGGCGGCACGGCGGGGGAGTCGGCGTTCGCCAGCGTGCTCGTGGCGGGTGTGGTCGGGATCTCGATCATGTTCCAGGGGATCATGGCGGTGGCGCTGCCGATGGCGACGGAGTTCGGCTACACCAAGGAGATCGAAGACCGGGTGCTCGCGCCGATGCCGGTGTGGTTGGTGGCCGTGGGCAAGGTGATGGCCGGCGCGCTCCAGGGGCTCATCGCGGCGGTGATCGTGTTCATCATCGCGTCGTTCATCCACGCCAAAGGAGTCGAGGCACATCTCGCCATCCACTGGCCGATCCTGTTGACGCTGCTGCCGATCGCCTGCGTGATGTGCGCCAGTCTCGGGCTCGTGCTCGGTACGCGCATCGAGCCCCGCAACATCGCGGCCATGTTCGGCTTCATCGTGTTGCCGATGACATTCCTCGGCGGCACCTATTACACGTGGACGTCGCTGCACCATGTGGAGGCCTTCGGCATTCCGTGGCTCCAGATCATCGTGCTGGTGAACCCGCTCCTCTATGTCACCGAGGGCCTGCGCGCCGCCGTCACCCAGTCGGGGCACATGCACCTCTACGTGATCTATCCGGTGCTGATCGGCATCGCCTGCCTGTTGCTGTGGCAGGGCATTGTGGGCTTCCGCAAGCGGGTGCTCGCCTGAGCCGAGGCGCCGGCGCGCCTTAGGAGTCGGGGTGACGGATTGACTCGACCCGGATGCCATCGATGCCGTCGAAATCACCGGCGTTGCAGGTGTACAGCGGTAACCCGTTGGCTATCGCAGTGGCGGCGATGAGGGCGTCGAGAGCACGAGCTGCGGGCTTGCGCCCGGCCTGCCCGGCCTGCCCGGCCTGCCGGAGCGACGCTGCGACACCGCCGAAAGCCCGCGCCGCGGCGGCGTCGAAAGGGAGCGGATCAAACGACGCTTCCGTCTGCTGGAGGCGCATCTGGCGCGCCACCCGTTCAGACTCTTTCACCGCGAAGAGTGGGCCGACCGACAGCTCGGCCAGGGTGACTGCGGTGATGACGGGCTCAGCCGGAAGGTCGCCGGGGTCGAGGCGGTCGATGAGGATCAGCGCGTTGGTGTCGAGAATCCCGACGGGATCCGTCACAGCGACTGGTCGATGATCGCGTCGAGGTCGGCGCGCAGACGAACGGGGTCAACGGGCGGTAGCCCTCGAAACGCCTCGACCAGCGCGCCGGCACTGAGGCGCCGGCGCGGCAAGGGGCGCAGCTCTGCGACCGGTGTGCCGTCTCGCGTGATCGTGACCGGCTCGCCGCCAGCGGCGCGGTCGATCACTTCACCACCGTGATTCCGCAGATCCCGGATGCTCGCTTCAGCCACAGAATGAGTGTATCACCGGTGATACTCCGTAGCGGAGGCGGCGGTTGTCCGGGGGCCGGATCTCACGCCGCCGCCACCAGGGTTGTGGCAGTGGCCTCAACAAGCTCGTGGCTGTCGCGGGCGTCTTCTGGGGTCGCTCGGAGCAGCCGCCACCCCGCGCCGGCGATGCGGTTGGCGCGCTGACGGTCGGCGCGGAATGGGCGCCTCCCCGCGTGCCAGCGGAAGCTGTCGAGCTCGAGACCGACCTTTCACTGGGGGCCAGGCGATGTCGATGCGGTAGACGTGCCCGTCGATCCGGATCTCGAACTGGCACACCGGACGAGGTAGCCCGCGGGCAACCAGTTCGCGAATGAGGCGCATCTCCGACAGCATCGGCTGGTTGTTGCCGCCGGCCCAGGCCTCGAGTACTCCACGGAGATTGTGGACGCCGTGATGTCCGGTCGATGGTTGGTCAACCGCGGCCATCAGGCGATCGAGCGATGTGAGTCGGCGGCATAGTACGTCGTCGACCGCATCCTCCAAGGTGGGCCGGGAAACCCGATTCGCCAGTTCGAGCAGCATCCGCGCCGGGTGGGTTACCGGTATGCCGTCAACCAACGTTCGGTCTCGCGGCAACAACAAGCCCGACCGGTGGACGGTGGCCAGTGAGCTCCGTGAGCTGCGGCCTGTTGGGACGGTGATCTCCAAGGGGCCCGGACGGAAGCCGGCGACCTGGTGGAGAACCGCCGCCGACCGGTGCGACACCACCGCGCCGGGACCGGCCACCAGGCATGCGGCAAGGGCGCGCTGTTTCCACGTCAACGGCGCGCCGGCGACGCAGTACACGCCACTGCCAACCCGTATCCAGAATCCGTCGCGGAGTCGTCGTTGAATCACCGCATCCGTGAACCCGGCCGCGAGCGCCTGGGCGCGGCTGAACAACCCGTGTTGGCGCGCCGCAATGCGCGCAAGCTTTTGGTCGGAGGCCTTCCCTTTGTTCATGCGCCGATTATGGCGGGGCCCTATGACAGGAATTCGGGCGATGTTGTCCAACACCCCCGGCACCGCCCCCCGCGCCTCTTGTCGCGCAAATGTGTGGCGTCTAGCGATGCAAATGCGCACGAAGCGTCCGGGCGGGGGCGAGGGCGGCAGAGGGTGCTGGCGTGCCGGCGCGCGCCGTGGCGCAAGCGCGGCGCCGACGAGCCTATTCGGCGATCGCAGCGAGAAACCGGCGGACCTCGTCGCCGTCGAGCACGCGCCGCATCGGTGGCAGCGAGTCGAGGATGGCGCGCCGGTAGCCGGCGCGTGCCAGGCGCCGGTCGAGTACGGCGACGACGCCGCGATCGGTCATCGAGCGGATGAGCCGACCGGCGCCCTGCGCGAGCAAGGTCGCGGCAACAGGAAGATCGACGACTTCGAAGGGATTGCGCC
>JALZBN010000141.1 GCA_030947365.1 Actinomycetota bacterium | reverse complement strand
GGGCAAGGGATTGAGCCAGCAGGCCGGTGGCATCGGCACGAGGGGACCGGGAGAGACGCAGCTGGAGGTCGATCGGCGGCGCCTGTTGCGGCGCGCCACCAAACTCGAGGCTGAGCTGCGCGACGTCTCCAAGACCCGGCGCACCCAGCGCAAGGCTCGGGCCCGCTCGCGCCTGCGCACGGTCGCGCTCGTCGGCTACACCAACACCGGCAAGTCGACATTGCTCAACGCCCTCACCCGGGCCGACGTCGTCGTCGAAGACCGTCTCTTCGCAACCGTCGACCCGACGACCCGCCGCTTGGAGCTGCCGGGTGGCGAGCGGGTCCTGCTCACCGACACTGTCGGGTTCGTCCGCAAGCTTCCCCATCAATTAGTGGAGGCCTTTCGCTCCACGCTCGACGAAGTCGCCGAGGCCGACCTGCTGATCCATGTCGTCGACGGCGCGGCCGCCGACCCCGAGTCGCAGATGCAGGCGGTGCGCGCCGTGCTGGGCGAGATCGGCGCCAACGAAGTCCCAGAGCTGGTTGCCTTCAACAAGGCCGATCTCCTCGGCGCGGCGGCACAACCGGAGATCGAGCGTCTCGTCGATCGGTACCCAGGCTCGGTTGTCGTGTCCGCCGCCACCGGGAATGGTCTCGACGACCTGCTGGTGGCCGTGGGCGATCGCTTGCGCGCGTTGTCGAACGTCGTCGACCTGCTCGTCCCCTACGACCGCGGCGACGTCATCGCTGCCGTCCACCGCCAGGGCGAGGTGCTGTCGGAGTCGCACGAGGACGAGGCCACCCGGCTGCGCGCCCGGCTCGACCCCGCCGAGGCGCGCCGCTTCCAAGAGTTCCGCATCACCCCCGGCGCGTGAGCTCCGCGCCGTTCGTTCCACCGCCGTACCCCTACGACCGGCTCAACCAGTTCCGCGCCGTTGCCGACGAGCACGACGGCGGTGTCGTCGATCTGTCGGTCGGTACCCCCACCGACCCTCCGCCACAGTTCGCGGTCGATGTCCTCGGTTCGTCGGGCACTGAGCGGGGGTACCCGGCGTCGGTTGGCACCGCATCATTTCGCGCCGCGGCCGCGGCGTGGATGAAGCGCCGCCTCGGAGTCGATGTCGCGCCCGAAGCGGTGGCGGCGTGCATCGGCACCAAGGAATTCGTCGCCACAACCCCGCAGTGGCTCCGCCTTCGCTCCCCGGCGCGCGACACCATCCTGTACCCGGCGGTCTCGTACCCCACCTACGAGATGGGTGCCACGCTCGCCGGTTGCCGCGCCGTTGCCGTTGGCGTCGACGACGCCTGGCGGATCGACGTCTCGACTATCTCGCCCGACGATGCGCGCCGGGCCCTGTGCCTTTGGGTCAACACCCCTGCGAACCCCACCGGCGCTCTCGACGACCTCGGCACGATCGCGGCCTGGGGTCGGGCCCACGACGTTCCCGTGTTCAGTGACGAGTGCTACATCGAACTGACCTGGGACGGCGCGCCCCGAACGATCTTGGAGCACGGTGTCGACGGGCTCATTGCCGTGCACTCCCTGTCGAAGCGGTCGAACCTGGCCGGCCTGCGCGCCGGGTTCTACGCCGGTGATCCCGACCTCGTGCACTACCTGTCGGAGGTCCGCAAGCACGCCGGATTCATGACGCCCGGACCGGTGCAGGCTGTCGCGGCCGCGGCCCTGGGCGACGATGTGCACGTCGACGAGCAACGAAGCCGCTACGCCGAGCGTCTGGAGTTCTTCCGCGACGTCCTCGGGCGCGCCGGCATCAAATGCGAGCCGCCCGGCGGCAGCTTCTACCTCTGGGCCGAGGCACCCGACGGCGACGCCTGGGCCGCCACCGAGATGCTGGCCCGAGACGGCGGCGTGCTCGTGTCACCAGGCGACTTCTACGGCGCGGCCGGCGCGCGCCACCTCCGCATCGCCATGGTGCAGCCGGTGCAACGCCTCCAGCTTGTTGCCGACCGGCTCGCCGCTCACTCCTGACCCGCAGGCCGCCTACCATCGGCACCAATGCCGATTGATCCCGAGGGCGAACCGTTCGTTGCGCTGAACCAATTGGTCGACCAACTGGTCGACGAGGGCGTGCCGGCGCTGTCGCGGTTGCACGCCGCCATCGCCGCCGTGTCCTACCTGGAGGCGATCAACCGCCAGCTCGTCGAAGACGCCTTGGCCCAAGGGGCAACGTGGCAAGAGCTCGCCGACGTCTTCGTCACGTCGATCGCCAACGTGCAGATGCGCTTCGGCAGCTATCGCAACTACGACGACGAAGCCGACGAGGCCGCCGACGACGAAGCGGGTCCGACCTAGTCCTCGAAGCGTCCGCCCAGGTGGCGGGCCAAGAAGCGCTCGGCGGCGGCGTAGAAGCGCAGCCGGTTCTCCGGCTTCACGAATCCATGGCCCTCGTCGTCGAAAAGCAGGTACTCGTAGTCGATGCCATGTTCTTCCAAGGCGGCCACGATCTGCTCCGACTCCGCTTGCTTCACGCGCGGGTCGTTGGCGCCCTGGGCGATCAGCATCGGGATGCGAATGCTGTCGGCGCGAGAAAGCGGTGACCGCTCCCACATGAACTCGGCGTCGGTCTCGGGGTTTCCAACGCGCGTGTGGAACTGGGCGATCATCGGTTCCCAGTAGGCGGGCACCGATTCGACGAGTGTCTTGAGGTTCGACGGACCGACGATGTCGACCGCGCAGCGATACAGCGTCGGCGTAAATGCAGCGCCACAGAGCGCGGCGTAGCCCCCGTAGGAGCCGCCGTAGATCGCGACCCGGTCGCCGTCGGCGTAGCCCCGGTCGACAACCCAGTCGACCGCGTCGACCAGGTCGGTCTGCATCTTTCCGCCCCACTCCCGGTTGCCCGCGTTGAGGAAATCCTTGCCATACCCGGTCGAACCTCGGTAGTTCACCTCGACGCACAGGTAGCCCCGGTTGGCGAGCCACTGGGCCTCGGGCTCGAGTCCCCACGTGGTGCGCACCCATGGGCCACCGTGTACGAGCAGCACGGCGGGCAGTTGCTCGCGAGGCGCGCCGGGCGGGAACGTGAGGTAACCGTGGATCGTCAACCCGTCGCCGGCCTCATAAGAGAACGGCTCCATTGCGGCGAGGGTGTAACCCGAGAGCGCCGGGCGGTGCTCGAAGAGGAAGGTCGCCTGTTGTGTGGTGCGGTCCCAGACGTAATAGCGGACGGGTCCGTTGTCGTTGGTGAACGACACGAGCCACGTCTTGTCGTCGTCGCTCTCCCCGTTGATGCCGAGGTCGCCGGGGTCGATGGCGCGCAGGGCGTCGATATCGGAGGCGATGTCGGGATCGAGCACCTCGAAGGCCGTACGGTCCTTGTTGAAGGCAACGAGCTGAGGCTCGAGCGTGTCGGGGTGCACGTGGGCCCACGCCACGTCGTAGTGCTCGTCCTCGGCGATCACCGTCGGCTCTCCCGTCGCCAGGTCGATGCGCACGAGTCGCCCGGCGTTGGCGTCGACCGACGAGATGGCGAGTAGTCCGGCCCCGTCGCGGGTGAACGCGAGCGGGTCGGTCGTCAAGGCGTCTTCCAGGCCCGCTTGCAGGATGGGTCGCCACTCGGCGTCGTCGCTGTCGCGCACGAGGATGGCAATGCCACCGTCGGGTGTCGCCGTGATGCCTCCCCGCACCCGCAGGTCGACGTCGGCCAGGAACGAGACGAAGCCGGGGTTGTCCTCGACCTTTTCGAGCTCACCTGACGCCAGGTCGAGGCTGTAGAGATCGTGCAGCTGGGGGTTGGCCCGGTTGAGGCCGACCAGGATGCGACCGGGGACGTGCTTGCTCACCTCCTCGACGCGAGCCTGTACGCCTTCGAACGGGGTCAGGTCACGGCTCGCTCCGGTCTCGAGATCGATGTCGTGCAGGCGCCAGTTCTCATCGCCGCCGGAGTCCTGTACGTAGAGCAGGTGGCGATTGTCGTGGGCCCACATGGCGCCGCGGATTCCCCGGTCGCGGTCGTGGGTCATGACCTTGGCGTCAACGACCGCCTCGCTGCCGGCGCCCGGCTCACGGTTGATGGTGCCCACCCACACGTTGAGCACCCCTTCGTCGGGCGCGATCCAGGCGAGCCTCTTGCCATCAGGCGACAGCGACGGGCTGGTGCGTTCGGGGTTGCCGAAGAGCACCTCGCGGGGCACGAGGGGAACTGACGGTTCGGTGGTTGGCGCCTCGGTCACCTCACCCGTCTACCAGAGCCGGGCACCCCTGGGCGACCGGGCCCGGCGCGCCCTGGAGCCGGATACGCTCCGGCCGTGCCTGACCTACGAGCTCAGATCGAAGAGTTGTGGAGCCGCAAGGGCGAGCTGAGCCCGGCGGATGGCGACGCCCGCGCCGTGGTCGACGAGGCGATCGCCTTGCTCGACAATGGCGAGGCGCGCGCCGCCGAGCTTGACGA